>CALFXN010000626.1 GCA_937957815.1 uncultured Synergistales bacterium | reverse complement strand
ATTTTCATGGACTGAGGGGAGATCGTTGAAAAGGATGACGGCGATGTCCTGTTCACGGCGCCGAAGAACGAGCGCACGCGCGCGTTTCTCCGGCACTTCTCCGAGGAGTACCTCTGATGACTGACCGAAGCCTTCGCCGCATCGCGGCGGCGTTTCTGTCCTGTCTCCTGGCGCTGACCTGCCCGGCGGCGACGCTTGCGCACGGGATGACGGGCGGCGGGAAATCGCCGGTTTCTTCCGATGCGGTCGTCGTTTCGGCCGAACCGGAGGACGAAATGGCCGGCGTGGAGCGCGTCGCTCCGGACGCCGCGATCCTCCGCTGGGGCGGCGACACGGAGGGCGGCGCACCCTACATGTTCTGGGATCCGAAAGACCAGAACCGCCTGATCGGGTACGAGGTCGAGATCATGGAAGCCATAGCGGCATACCTCGGCCGCAGGCCCGTGTTCGTCCAGAACGGCTGGGACAACCTCATCCCGGGGCTGAACCGCGGCCTCTACGACGTCGCGATCGACGGTCTCGAAATCACGCCCGAACACGCCGAGGCCGTGAACTTCTCGATCCCCTACTACCGGACCTTCATGCAGCTCGCCGTCCGCAAGGGGACGAAGGACATCGAGACGCTCGAGGACTGCCGCGAGCATGTCGCCGGCACGCTCAAGCAGTCGCTCGCGTACTACACGCTCGAAGAGGCCGGCGTGAAAGACATCCGCACCTACGAGGACGAGATCAACGCCTATACCGATCTCGAGAACGGACGCCTCGACGTCGCGCTCTTCGACGACCCGATCGCGATGTACTACGCCGGGTTCAACCCGAATATCGAATTCGTCGGACGTCCGATCGGACGGATGGAATACGGCGTCGCGGTGCGCAAGGGAGACGACGAACTCCTCGCGAAAGTCAACGGGGCGATCATCCATCTTCGCGACTCCGGCAGGCTCCGCGAGATCTACGACCGCTGGAACCTCTGGAGTCCCGTCATGGCGGAGATGTTCCGCGACCACTCTCCGCAGAAAGCGGACGCCGTGATGTTCCGCAAGTGGACCGAGCACCAGAGGCCCGTTCCGACGTGGGAAAAGATCCTCGAGCGCTACGTCGGTTTCCTACCCGTCTTCGGGAAGGCGGCGCTCGTGACGATGGAAGTCTCCGTCGTCGCGATGGCGCTCGCGATAACGCTCGGACTCTTTCTCGCGATGGTGCGGATCTTCGCCCCGAAGCCCCTGTCGTGGCTCGCGGTCGCGTACATCGAGCTGATCCGCGGAACGCCGGTCCTGATTCAGCTCTTCTTCATCTTCTACGGACTGCCGAACATCGGCGTCCGCCTGAGTCCGTTCGTCGCCGGGGTTCTGGGTCTCGGGCTCAACTACGCGGCCTACGAGGCGGAGAACTACAGGGCCGGATTGCTCGCGATCCCGAGGCATCAGATGGAGGGCGCGATGGCGCTGAGCATGACGCGCCGGCAGGCGCTGCGGCACGTCGTCCTGCCGCAGGCGGTCCGCGTCGCGCTCCCGCCCGTGACGAACGACTTCATCTCGCTGCTCAAGGACTCGTCGCTCGTCTCGGTCATCACGATGGTGGACCTCACGAAGGCCTACGGCCAGATCGCAACGACGTACTACGACTACTTCGGCACGGGGCTCATGGTCGCGGCGATCTACTTCCTCCTCGGGTTTCCGTTCGTCCGTCTCGCGCGATGGGCCGAAAGGCGGATGGCCGTAGCGATCCACGGGCGCGTCGGCAGCGCAGACATGCCGCACAGTCGCAAGCCGGCGAGCTACTGACGGAAAAAAGGCCCCCGAATCGGGGGCCTTTTTTATTCTTCACTTCCGGGATTCGTTCGTTTCAGGGTTCTTCCCGTGCGTTTCCCGCCGCCGCGTCTCGAGGACGATCGACAGCAGCTGGATGTCCGCGGGCGTGACGCCCGAGATCCTTCCGGCCTGCCCGAGCGTCATCGGACGCACTCGCTCGAGCTTCTGGCGGCTCTCGGCGAGAAGACCGGGGACGGACGCATAGTCGAAGTCGTCCGGAATCTTCGCGTGGTCCATCCGCGAGAGCTGCGCGGCCGCGCGCTCCTGCCGCCCGATGTAGCCCGCGTACTTGATCTCCGTCTCGACGCAGCGGATGTCCTCTCCGTCGAGCGGCGATTCGGGCGGAATAAAGGCCGCGACGAGCGCGTACGTCACCTCGGGGCGCTTCAGGAGTTCGGCGGCCGTGACCGACTCGGCGACCGGAGCGGTTCCGGCCTCCCGAAGCCGCTCGTTGAGCGCGTCCGATGCCGCCAGCTTCACGCTCCGCAATCTCTCCGCCTCCCGGTCGCGCCGTTCCCACCGCCGCAGGAGCGCGTTCCAGCGGTCGTCGCCGATCAGGCCGAGCCTGCGTCCTATGGGCGCGAGGCGCCGGTCGGCGTTGTCGTGCCGCAGCAGGAGCCGGTGTTCGCATCGGCTCGTGAGCATCCGGTAGGGCTCGTTCGTCCCCTTCGTGACGAGGTCGTCGATGAGAACGCCGGTATAAGCCTCGTCGCGCCGCAGGACGAGCGGTTCCTCGCCGCGTACAGAAAGCGCCGCGTTGATCCCGCCCATGAGTCCCTGGGCCCCGGCCTCCTCGTACCCTGACGTTCCGTTGATCTGCCCGGCGCAGAAGAGCCCCTTCACGGCTTTCGTCTCGAGCGACGCGAGGAGCTGCGTCGGAGGGACGTAGTCGTACTCGATGGCGTACCCGGCACGCGTGATGTGCGCGCGCTCGCATCCGGGGAGCGTGTGGACCATCTCGACCTGGACGTCGTACGGGAGGCTCGTCGAGAAGTTCTGGACGTAGACCTCCCGGTTGCGCCTCGAGACGGGTTCGAGGAATATCGGGTGGCTCCCCTTTTCGGGAAACCGGATGACCTTGTCCTCGATCGACGGGCAGTAGCGCGGCCCGAGTCCCTCCATTTTCCCCTTGTAGAGCGGCGAGCGCTCGAGGTTCGCGTGGATGACGTCGTGCGTCCCGGGAGTGCTCCGTGTCAGGAGACACGCGTATCCGTCGTAGACGCGCCCCTCGCCCCAGAGGTCGAAGCAGAGCGGTTCGGGGTCGCTCCGCTGTTCGACGAGCGACGACGAATCGATCGTGTCGAGGTGAAGCCGCGGCGTCGTGTCCGTCCGGATGCGCTCGAGTCTGACGCCCGCATCTTCGAGCGAGTTCGAGAGTTCCGTCGACGAGTTCTGGCCCATCGGCCCCGAGCGGAAGGAGGTGAATCCGACGTGGACGAGGCTCCTGAGGTACGTTCCCGTCGTGACGACGATCGCCTTCGCCTCGTACGCGAGTCCGTAGAGCGTCCGGACCCCTCTGACCCTCCCCTCTTCGACGACGATGTCGGTGACGGTATCCTGATGGACGTCGAGGTTCGGCGTCGTCTGCAACACCTTCACGTAGTGGTCTCGGTAGTCGTGGAGATCGCACTGTGCCCGGAGCGCCCGGACCGCCGGGCCCTTCGACGTGTTGAGCCAGCGGACGAGCATCGTCGACGCGTCCGCCGCGCGCGCCTGTTCGCCGCCGAGCGCGCTTCCCTCCCGGACGAGGTGCCCCTTCGCGGGGCCCCCGATCGACGGGTTGCACGGCATCAGCGCCGTGTTGTCGAGATACAGGTTGAGCATGAGGGTCCGAACCCCCATGCGGGCGGACGCGAGGGCGGCCTCGCATCCCGCGTGCCCCGCGCCGATCACGATGACGTCGTATGTCGTTCCCATTGATGTCCTCTTCCTTCCACTTTCCGGATGAATTCCCGAAATAGTATCCCCGCCGGGGCAACGCGTTTTTCCTCAGGAACCTACCGGATTCTGCGAACGCTCCCGGATTCGACTTCCCAGACGCCTCCGGGCCAATCTTCGGCCGGAGCTTCCGCCGTCGCGGCAAAAACCTGGAACCCCGACTTCCGCAACGCGTCAACGGTCTTTCTCCGGCCGTCCCCGTCGAGTTCGGCGGCGATCTCGTCGAGAAGGAGCACCGGCGCGCGCCGGACCGTCTTCTCGACCGCGAACGCGGCCGCGATCATGAGCGCGACGGCGGTCCTGCGCCGCTGCCCGCGGCTCAGGGCAAGGACGGAGCGGCCGGAATTTGTCAGGACGAGGTCGTCCCGATGCGGACCGACGAGGGGAATCCGCGCCTCCCGCTCCCGCTGCCCGTAGCGTTCGAGCCCCGCGGCGAAATCATCGGGAGGAGCGTCGCGTCCGGCGCTCCCGCCGCGCGCGTGACGCATTTCGAGCGGAGCCGGAAGAAGATCCGAAAGACGTTCGAGTTCCGCAGCGAGCATCGCGACGGACGACTGCCGGCTCTCCCAGATCCACGACGCGAGCGGCGCGAGAACCTTCGCGGTCAGCGAAGCGTTCCGTCCCTGCTTCAGGAGGACGGCCCGATGCCGCAGCGCCCGGCGCATTTCCGAAAGACGCCAGGCGTAGGGAGGGAAGAGCAGCGTGCAGAGCCTGTCGAGGAATGCGCGCCGGACGCCCGGGGTGCCCTCGACGAGCGAGAGATCCCCCGCGAGGAAGGCCAGCGACGGAACCCGCTCGCGGACGTTCGTCCAGCTCGCACGGCGTTCGTCGCACCGGACGAGCGTCCGTGCCCCGACGCGGAGTCCGACGTTCACGGACTCTTCCCCCCCGAATTCGCCGTAGAGATAGGCCGAGGGCTCTCCGGAGTCCCACGCGACAGGAGACGCGCCGGTCCTGAAGCACCCCCAGCCCGAGAGCGCGTGAAGGCACTCGATGATATTCGTCTTTCCGGCGCCGTTGGGACCGGTGAGACAGTTCAGCCCCGCCTCCCATTCGAGCCGACGGGGCTGGAGATTCCGGAAGAACTTCGTGACCGAGACGGAACAGCGCATGAAGCTACTCCGCGGAATCCCCCGTCTTCGGATCGTCCGCGTCAGTCGGAACGTCCGCCTCTTCGAACTCGGCGACGTCCGTCTCCGTGAGCTTGATCGGCATGAGCATGTACAGGAAGGAATCCTCCCCCTGGCGGATCAGGCAGACCTGTCCGAGCGGGCCGTTGAAGCGCATGTACGCACGGTCGCCCTGAAGCGCCTTGAGACCGTCGAGAAGGAACCCGACGTTGAACGCGATCCGGATATACTCCCCCGTGATCGCGGCCTCGAGAACCTCGCAGGCCTCGCCGATCTCGGGCGCTCGCCCCGTCATGTGGAGCTCGCCGCCCGCGTCCATCTTGAATACGACCATCCGCGTGTATTCCCTGACCATGACGTCGATGCGCTCGAGCGCCGCGATGAACGCGGTCCGGTCGATTTCCATCGTCGTCGTGCTGTCCGGGTTCAGGATCTTCTCGTAATTCGGGAAGGACGACTCGACGCGCCGGACCGAGAATTCCAGGCTCCCCATCTGAAAGAAGACGAGCGAATCGTCGACGAGGATCTTCACGGGAAATTCCGGGTCGATAGTCGACAGAATCCTCATAAGCTCCCTGAGGCCGGACATCGGCAACAGGACGTCGGTCTCCTCGCCTCCGGCGAGGACGTCGGCCTTCGCGAGCGAAAGGCGCTTGCCGTCCGTCGAGACGACGAGAAGGCGTCCCTCCTTGACCTTGAGAAGACATGCGCTCAGGTACTTCGGAAATTCGTCCGTCACCGTCGCGGCGATGCTCCCCTCGGCGAGGACGCGGGAAAGGTCGAACGCCTGAAGGTCACAGAAGTGGTTCGCCGCATCGGCGGCCGGAAGTTTCGGAAAGTCCTTCGCGGAATATGTCGAAAACCTGTAGCGGTTTCGTCCGGCCGTGATGTACCCGGTTCCGTCACCGATCGTCACCGTGAAAACGTCGGTGGGCGCTTTCTTGAAGAGCTCTCCGACGATCCTCACCGGGAAGACCGTCTCCCCTTCCTCGATGACTCGAATCCCTTCGACGACGCAAGTCACGGATGTCTTGAGGTCGGTCGCCTCGAGAAGAACGGTCGTTCCGCTCGTCGAGGGACGACACAGAATTCCGGTCAGGGACGCTATCGTGCTTTTGGGGTTGACCGTCCGTTCCGCGATCTGCCAGCTCTTCATGAAGTCCTGTTTCGTGATTTCAAGTTTCATCCCTGGTCTCCTCCCCCGATGAAGCTTCCGAAAATCACTCGGTCTTCATCCTCTTCTTTTATTATTGTCTTTCAAGAGAAAAGGCAGTAGTAATAATAATAAGGCCTGTGAATACTGTGGATAACGGCTCCGACCCGGCCCGGCGACGGTGAATGGGGACGTGGATAACGCTGTGTGGCTGGAAGTTCAGTTATACACAATATCCACAGTTTTTTTGTGAAAAAGCGCGTTTCTCCGGTTATCCAACGCCCCGTTCAGGGGAAAATCACAGCTTCTGCTCGATGTTATCCACAATTTGCTTCATCCGCGGCTGTTCCTCCACGAGCTGAGAGATCTTCCGCTGCGCGTGGAGGACCGTCGTGTGATCCTTCTTCTTGAACGCGAGGCCGATTTGCTGGAGGCTCGCCTCGGTTTTCTTGCGGCACAGATACATCGCGACCTGCCGCGCGAGTGCGAGTTCGGAGGTCCGTTTGGAACTGACGAGATCCTCCGTGGACATCCCGAAGGATTCAGCGACGGCCTGCTGGATCGCGTCGATGCCGACGGGACCTCGGATATCCTTCCTGATAACGTCCTTGAGCCATTCGCCCGCGTTTTCGGGAGTGATCGGTTCGCTGTTGAGTTCGGCACACGCGACGACGCGGTTGAGCGCGCCCTCGAGTTCCCGGATATTGCTTGGGATGTTCTGCGCGAGAAAGAGGATGACGTCCTCGGGCATCTCGTATTTCTTGAGCAGCGCCTTCTTCTGGAGGATCGCGATGCGCGTCTCGAGGTCGGGCGACTGGATATCCGTCACGAGCCCCCATTCGAAACGGCTCACGAGCCGGTCTTCGATGTTCTGGATTTCCTTCGGCGGCCTGTCGGAACAGATGACGATCTGTTTTTTCGTCGTATGGAGGCTGTTGAAGGTGTGGAAAAACTCCTCCTGGCTGCTCTCCTTGTTGCCGAGGAACTGGATGTCGTCGATCAGGAGGACGTCCATGTTGCGGTATTTCGATTTGAACTCCTGCGTGCGGTTTTTCTGGATCGACTGGATGAATTCGTTGATGAACTTCTCCGAGCTGATGTAGGCCACCTTCATGTTCGGGTTGCGGTCCAGGACGTAGTGTCCGATCGCGTGCATCAGATGCGTCTTCCCGAGTCCGACGCCTCCCCAGATGAAGAGCGGATTGTATGCTTCCCCCGGCGTCTCGGCGACGGCGAGACTCGCCGCGTTCGAGAGGCGATTCGATTTGCCGACGACGAATGTGCTGAAGACATAGCTCGGGTTCAGTCCGCCGCGCGCGGCGGGCTGCTGCTGCGCTCCCTGGGCGGCCCGCTCGGCCCGGACCTGTTCGTCCTTTCGCGTTTCGGAGCCCACGCGGAACTCAACGTTTCCCGCAACGCCGCGTTCTTTCACGAGCGTCACGAGATCCTTCAGGAAGCGCGACGAAATCTGTTCCTTGACGAAGACGTTCGGGACGTCCAGAACGAGCGTATCCCCCAGGATTTCCACAGGAATGCACGTCTTGAGCCAGAGATCCGCCGCTCCCTGCGGCAATTTCGTCGAGGCTTCGGAAAGCAGGTCCTGCCAGATCTGTTCGATGTTTGTGTCCACCATGGTCCCCCCAGCAAACGAATCATATCATGATATCACACGGGATATCCACAAAAGTTGTCCACATATCCACATTCGATTCGGACAAAACTGTGGATATCCGAAAAGCCGCACCAGGACGGGTGTAACGAAAGTATTAAATCGAGCGCATCTGTGACCTTTATGTACCAAGTGGAGAATACCAGCTGCCGGAGGTTGTCCACAATCCGTCCACCACTGTGGATAAATTCGTCCCTTCGGGCGGCCATCCCAGCCGAAAAATCTCAATTCTGTGGATATACCCTCTTCGACGCGTCCCGAATGTGTTTAAATTGACACCGGTTGGACTTTGAAGGACACTTATGTGGAAAAATTCGGCTGAAAGGGTGCGACGCTCTATGACGACCGTTCTTCACGTTATCAGCCATACCGACCTCGACGGAGTCGCAGCCGCCGCGACGGCATGGCTCGCATACTCGCCGGAACGCCCCGTCCGCCTCTCGCTCGCGGGATACGGCAGCGTGGATGCCCTCGTCACGGAAAGCCTCGAAGGCTCCATCCCGTTCGTCGTTCTCGACCTCTTCTGCCAGGACGCCCGAACAGTCGACGCTGTCGACCGGACGTGGAAGGACGGGGACATGCCCGTCGCGTTCGACCATCACGAGACGACCGCATCCCGTTACGGAGGACGCCCGTGGATCGTGTTCGATTCATCCGTCTGCGGCGCGAAGGTTTTCCACAGATGGCTCTCCGGGCACGGCACGAGCGAACAGGCGGCGCGGATTGCGGGGCTTTCGGACTTTGTGGACATCGCGAACGACCGCGATCTGTGGATCAACGAGCGCCCCGAGGGACGGCTCTGGCAGGCCCTCATCACTCTCTGCGGCCCGTGGAGCGTCTTCACGCGCGTCGTCTCGGGCGAGAGCGCGTTCCGCGAAAGCGAACGGGCGACGGCCGAGGACTTCGTCGTCCGGCAGGAGGCGAGGTTCCAGCGCGCGCTCGAGCGCGTCAACCGGTCGAACCGCGATCTCGCGTTCGTCGAGCCCGGTATCCTCGAATACGGCGACGTGTCGGACTTCGGCGGCCTGATCCTCGACCGAATGGAAAAGCCGCCGTTCCTCGTGGCAGTCGCGGCGAAGCGAACGGGCGGCGAATGGGCCGTGTCCCTCCGGAGCCGTTCGGAGACGGCGGGAAAGGTCGTGGCGCTTCTCAAGGACGGCCGGAAGGTCCGTGGCGGCGGACACGACGACTCGGCGGCGCTCTACTTCCCGTCGTCGTACACTCCCGATCAGATCAGGGAGACGCTGTCGGCCGCGCTTCGGACCGTGCAGGACAGGGAACGCCCGACGGGCGTCACGCTCGGAGACGTGTTCGCGAACGCGTTCCGCAGGGAAGGATAGGCGACGGCCGGGAACAAACGAACGAAGGGGGATTCGCGGTGCGACGATTGCTGTGGACGACGTTTCTCGGCATTGCGGTGTTTTTCGGAGTCGCGTTCGCGGCCGTTCCCGACGCGGACGACGGTTTCATCGCGGCGAGGGGACAGGGAACCCCGCCGCCGCGGTTCGCGGGGACGCCGCAGGGAAAGCTGATGGCGAAGCGCGCCGCGATGGTCGACCTCCAGCGGACGATTCTCGAGCACGTCAGGGGCCTTCGCGCCGAATCCCGGAAGACCGTGGGAGATCTCATGGCCGACGGAGCCGTCCGTATCGCCGTCGATGGCGTCATCCGGGAGGTCGAGGTCACCGATGGGACGTACGACGGCTGCACCTACACGCTCGATGGGCGCGTCGACCTGAGGGGCATCCGCCGCTCGCTCCTCCCGGCGATTCCTGAGATCCAGTCGTGGCCGAAGCCGGCAATTCCCGAAGGGGCGTACCGCGGCCTCGTCGTCGACGCGAGAAAGTTCGACGTGGCGCCGTCGATCGTCCTGCGCATCAGGAGCGCGGGCGGGCGAGCCGTCTACGGACCGGAGTTCGTCGACAGGGAGATGTTCGTCGAGCGAGGCATGTGCCGCTTCGACGACGACATTCCGAAGAACACGCGTCGTCTGGCCGCCGCGCCGCGGCTGGTCGGAACGGCCGAGGCGTCCGAGCCAGAGGGGCCGTACCTGCTGATTCGCGCCTCGGGACTGTACGGCGACGGGACGATTCTCGTCGGCGACAGGGAGGCCGCGGCCGTCGAACGCCTCGCGCCGCTCGCTCGCGTCGACGGCAATGTGGTGGTCCTCGTCCGGCCGTCGGCCCTCGGGAAGTAGCGACAATCGGAAAGCGGCAACAATCGGGGATATAGAGGGAGGGCGGCCGCATGTCGTGGAGGGAGCGTTTCCTCGACTTTTTCGGCATCAGGCGGAGCATCGCGGGGCTTCTCGTCATGGTGCTCCTCGTCGGCATGGGAGAGCGCATGGCGGAGCGGTTCCTGCCGATCTACCTTCTCGCGCTCGGCGGCGGCGCCCTTTCGGTCGGCGTCCTCAACGGACTCGACAACCTGCTCTCCGCGCTCTACTCGTTCCCCGGCGGGTACCTCGCCGACCGGCTCGGGACGAAGCGCGCGCTCCTCGTGTTCAACCTGCTCGCGATGGCCGGGTTCCTCGTCGTCGTCTTCGTTCCGAAGTGGCAGGCCGTCATCGGCGCGTCGTTCCTCTTCCTGTCGTGGACTGCGATCTCGCTGCCCGCGACGATGAAGCTCATCGCCCGCGCGCTGCCGAAGAACAAGCGCACGATGGGCGTGTCGGTCCATTCGCTCGTCCGCCGCGTCCCGATGGCGCTCGGTCCGCTCTTCGGCGGCGCGATGATCGGCCTGTTCGGCGAGGTCTGGGGCGTCCGCGTCGCCTTCGCCGGCGCGTTCCTGCTCGCGTTCGTCGCGCTCGTCGCGCAGCAGGTCCTGATCGACCCGGACGACGCGGTCATCGAGCGCGCCGAGAAGAATCCGCTCGTGATCTTCCGCCTCATGAGCCCCGATCTGAAGAACCTTCTCGTGTCGGATATCCTGATCCGGTTCTGCGAGCAGATCCCGTACGCGTTCGCGGTCGTGTGGGCGATGAAGGTCATCCCCGAACCCGTGTCCGCGTGGCGGTTCGGCGTCCTGACGGCCGTGGAGATGGCGACGGCCGTCCTCGTCTACATCCCCGTCGCGTACCTCGCCGACAGGGGCGGCAAGAAGATCTTCGTCCTCATGACCTTCTGCTTCTTCACGGCCTTCCCGGTCGTCCTCTACTACTCCCGGTCGTTCTGGCCGCTCGTGGCCGCGTTCGTCGTCCGGGGGCTCAAGGAGTTCGGCGAACCGACGCGGAAATCCCTGATCCTCGACCTGTCGCCCGAGGACCGGCAGGCCGCGATGTTCGGCCTGTACTACCTGATGCGCGACGTCGTCGTATCCGTCGCCGCCTTCGGCGGAGCGCTGCTCTGGATGATCTCTCCGGCCGTCAACTTCTGGACCGCGTCGCTCTTCGGCCTCGCGGGGACGGTCTGGTTTGCGCTGAAGGGGCGCGACGTGTCGCGGTGAACCACGAAGGAACGGAGACGAAGACGCCGCAACCGGTCGATCGCCCGGAATGGGGTGCGGGGGCGCTGGATTTCCGGAACGGCAGTAGCGTATAATATTCCGGCGCCGGTCGCACGTGGAGTGCACGGCAATTCGCACCGACTCCCGGGGAGGAGAATCTCATGAAAAAGACTCTGCTTCTGCTGTCGATGTTTTTCGTGCTTCTCGCGTCCGCCGCGTTCGCGGGAAAACAGGACTTCGTCCTCGTCAACAAGACGGGCGTCGAGATCCACGCGGTCTATGTCAGCCCGTCCAAGAGCAACGACTGGGAGGAGGATATCCTCGGCGACGACACGCTTCCGAACGGCGAGTCCGTCGAGATCACCTTCGATCGCAGCGAAAACGCCTCAATGTGGGATCTCAGGATCGAGGACAGCGACGGGAACTCGATCGAATGGAGCGACATCCCTCTCAAGAAGGTCAACAAGATCACGCTGACCTATAACCAGAAAAGCGGAAAGGGAACCGCGACGTTCGACTAGAAACTCCGGCGTCTGAAGCGGGTGGATTCTTTCGCGAACCTCCGCGGCGCGACGCCGCGGAGGTTCGTGGTATCATGGGACCGTTGCGCCGCTCTCGCCGGAGAGCGGACGTTCTGACCGGGAGGCATCGTACATGGCAAACGAGAACATCGGACGCATCGTCGCGGTGGGGAGCGGCAAGGGAGGCGTGGGAAAGAGCACGGTCACGGCGCTTCTGGCGCTCGCCGCGGCGCGCCAGGGGCTGAAGGCGGGAATCCTCGACGCCGACATCACGGGGCCGTCGATCCCGAAGCTCTTCGGACTCGAGGGACTGCCCGCGCCCACGGGAGACAGGCCTGAACCCGCCGTCACGAAGGCGGGAATCCGCGTCATGTCCATCAACCTGCTGCTCGACGACCCGACGAAGCCGGTCGTCTGGCGCGGACCGATGGTCGGAAGCGTCATCACGCAGTTCTACACGGACATCGACTGGGGAAAGCTCGACTACCTGTTCATCGACCTTCCGCCGGGAACGTCGGACGCGCCGCTGTCGGTGATGCAGTCGATCCCGGTGGACGGATTCCTGCTGGTGACGTCGCCGCAGGAGCTGTCGGTTCTCGTGGTCGAAAAGGCGGCGGCGATGACGAAGATGTTGGAGGTCCCGCTTCTGGGGCTCGTTGAGAACATGGCGTGGCTGAAGTGCCCGGACTGCGGGAAGCGGATCGACCTGTTCGGGAAGAGCCATGCGGGGACGCTCGAGAGTTCGTACGGGGCGCCGCTGTGGGCGACGCTGCCGGTGGAGCCTGAAGTGACGGCGCTCGCGGACGCGGGGAAGATGGACCGCTACGCGGACCACGAGGTTCTCGACACGCTCTTCGAACGCCTCGGGGACTCGCTCTCCGCCCTGCCGCGCCGGGCGGACACGTTCCACCCGCTGCTCGAGACGGCCGACGAGGCCGGCGGCTGTCCGGGAGAAAACCCGGAGGCGTCCTCCTGTTCGGGAAGCTGCGGTTCGTGTCCATCCGCCGGCGGATGCGGCAGCAGGCACTAAAGGCGTCCTTCGGATGTCATGAAAGTGTCGGGAGGCGCCCCGCTTCGGCCGGGCGCCTCTTTTCTACTCCCGGGGACATCGTCGGAGAATTCCGTTTTTTCGTGCGATAATTGCACTGACGATATCTCCTGAAATCGCTTCCGGAAGGCGGGATGCCGACATGAACGGAACGACGGCAGGACGCGCGTCCGGGCGAACCCCGCTCGGGGAAAGCAGACGGTCGTCAGGGGCGACGCGTGGGGCGTCTCGTGGCCCGCGACGCTCCTCGTCCGGTACGGCGCGCTGCGTGACTGCGCGGGACAGACGAGAGGGGTGGAACGATGGCGATCCGGAACACGCAGATGCGACGGGTGTGGATATCGCTCGGGGTCGGGGCCGCCGGCTTTCTCGCGGCGGCGTCGGTTCCGCTGTTCGACATCGATATCTTCGCCGGGGGCGGGGCAATGATCATGGTCGGACTGCTCATCGGCTTCACGGGGCTCGTCGTCGCGCTGCTCTTCGTGAAGTTCGCGCGCGTCCTCGCGCGAATGATCCGCGGCGAAGGGGTTCTCGCGCACTGGACCTACGACCCCGCCTTCTGGAAGACCTTCCTGGCGACGGAGGAGCGGGAGGTGAAGAGCGAGATGCGCGGCCTCTTCATCATCGTCGCCTCGCTCTGCGGTCTCGTCTTCGTGTCGGTCCTCATCGCCGACGTTCGGGCCGCGATGTGGGTCGGCGCAGCCCTCGCCGTGACGCTCGCGCTCTGTGCGCTCGGCGCGTGGCATCGCGTGCGCTGCCTGCGCGGCGACGCCTCCTCTGCGGCCTCCCCCGAAGTCCTGATCGGACGCGAGGGCGTCTGGCTGAACGGTGACTTCTTCACGTGGGCGTTCGTGAGCGCCAGGCTCGAATCCGTCGGGATGGCGGAGGGGCGCGACGGCGTCATCGAAATATACTTCACGTCGGCCGCAAAGAACGGACGACAGGAGACGACGATCCACATCCCGGTCCCCCAGGGGAAGGAGGCGGAGGCCGCATCGGTCCTGAAGGCCCTCGAACGGGAGATCGGGTAGGCGGAACTCCCCGCTCCGACCCGGCGTTACGCCTTTGCTGGCAGCTCCTCCGAGACGTACCCGACCGGGATCGCGCCGCCGGCTGCGCGGCTCACGGCTGTTGCGCCTTCGGCGTGGAACGCGCCGCAGAGTTCGATGAGTTCGACCCCTTCGGCCGCGAGTTCCTTCGCCGCCTCGCAGGCTCCGTCGAAGGTCGCCACCGCCACGATCGTAGAGCGGAACAGGCCCGAATCCATAACGGTCCGCTCTCCCGCAAAGCCCGGGGCCTTGAAGATATACGCGTAACGGGTCAGTTTCGACATGTCGATTCTCTCCCTGCATGACTCGAATTTTCCTGTCCGTAGCATCGTTATTGTAACCGTGTTGAAAAACGGACTCAAGGAAGAAACGCCACCCCGAAATATCCTCCGACCCTTGCCGGACGCTCCCCTGGGTGGCACAATCTTTTATGAAAGAATCATCGTACTCGACGGGGGCGTGATCTCGAAATGACGATCCGGGACGCATGGGTGTCGTCGCATCTTCACGGACGGGGGCGCGTGCTCTTGTTCGCGCTGCTTGTTTGTGTCGCCGGAACTCCATGTGCGTCCCATGCTCGGGCGGCCGATCCCGCCACCGAAGTCCGGACGCTCTCGGGCCCCGTTGCCGGGACGACCGAAACGGGCGTTCGCGTCTATCGGGGAATCCCGTTCGCTGCGGCGCCGGTCGGAGACCTTCGCTGGAAGGCTCCCGAACCGCCCCGCCCGTGGACGGAGGTCCGGAATTGCACGGAATTCGGTCCGGCGTGCCCCCAGCCGCCGCGGATGAAGGTCGGAACGACGGGCGAAGACTGTCTGTACCTGAACGTCTGGACCGCGGCTCCGGGCGCCGGGGCGAAACGCCCCGTCATGGTCTGGATCCACGGCGGCGCGTTCATGTCGGGGAGCGGATCGCTTCCGGCGTACGACGGAACGGCTCTCGCGCGAAAGGGAGTCGTCCTCGTGACCTTCAACTACCGTCTCGGGGCGTTCGGCTTCCTGAGCCACCCCGCGCTCGACGCGGAATCCCCGCTGAAAACCTCGGGAAACTACGGACTTCTCGACCAGGTCTTCGCGCTCGGCTGGGTCCGCGACAATATCGCCGCGTTCGGCGGCGATCCGGACAACGTCACGATATTCGGGGAGTCGGCCGGAGCGGTCAGCGTCACGTACCTCATGACGAGCCCCATGGCCAAGGGACTCTTCCACCGGGCCATCGCCCAGAGCGGCGGTCCGTTCGGCCTCGCCGACATGCGCCCGCGCGAGGACGCGAGAACCCGCGCGCTGCGCAGCGGGGAGCGCTTCTCGGCGTCGCTCGGACACCCCGGCGCCGGTGCGGACGCGCTTGCGGCGCTCCGGTCGAAATCGCCGGAAGAGATTCTTGCCGCATCCGCGAAAACCCCCTCCCATCTGAAATCCTCCGGGATCCGCTTTATGCCCGTTGTCGACGGCGTCGTGCTGCCCGAACATCCGGCGCGCGTCTTTCTCGACGGCCGTCAGGCCGATGTCCCGGTGCTGACCGGGAGCAACGGAAACGAAGGGACGATCTTCTACGAGCCGTTCACGCAGAGGGAATACGAGGCGTGGGTGACCGGCGTGTTCGGCCATGAAGCGTCGAAGATTCTCTCGATCTTCCCGGCCCGCTCCGACGGCGACGTGCCGAACGCGTTCGACCGGCTCGTCACGTGCGCGGCGTTCGCGGCCCCCGCGCGTTTCGTCGCGGCCTGCGCGTTTCGTCGCGGCCGGAAGGCCTTTCTCTACCGCATGACGCGACGCCCTCCGACCCCTTCCGGCAGGAAATACGGAGCCTTTCACGGCGTGGAGATCCCGTACGTCTTCGGATCGCTGCAGCGGGGCAAGGGCTTCACGGACGCGGACGCGTCGCTCTCGAACGCGATGATGGACTACTGGGTCTCCTTCGCGCGAAGCGGCGATCCGAATACCTGGGGACGCCCGGCATGGTCCGGATACAAACCCTCGAACGGCAGGGCGCTCGAACTGGGAGACAGAATCATCCCGCGTTTTTTTTCCGGGCGCTGCGCGAATATGTTCGTCGAAAGGATCATGCGCGAAGCGATCGGAGCGAGGTAGCGTTTCGCGGGATCGGCGTATTGAAACGCCAACCTTTGTATGCAATAATCGGCGAAAAGTGCGACGGGCCTCCGTTTTCGTGACGAAGATCCGTTGGTATGGCGACTGCCGGAAGGGAGTGTTCGATCATGCTGTACCGCACCATGCCCCGGATTAAGGAAAAGCTTTCGGTCCTTGGATTCGGCGCGATGCGCCTGCCGGTGAAGGCGGACGGATCCGTCGACGACGCGACCGTCGACGTGATGATGCGCAAGGCGCTCGATGGAGGAATCAATTACGTCGACACCGCGTGGCCCTACCACGGGGGCAAGGGGGAGGACGCCGTCGGCCGCGCGCTCAGGGGCGGGCTTCGCGACAGGGTCATGCTCGTGACGAAGATGCCCGTCTGGATCATGAACTCCCAGGCGGACATGGAGCGGACGCTCGACGAGCAGCTGAAAAAACTCCAGACGGACCATATCGACATCTATCTCCTTCATTCGATGACCGAACCCAGGTGGCGGAGCATGTGGAAACTCGACGCGCTCGACTTCATGGAGCGCGCGCGAGCCGCCGGCAAGATCCGCTACATCGGCTTCTCGTTCCACGACGGCGTGAAGCTCTTCAGGGAGATCGTCGACGCCTACCCGTGGGACATGTGCCAGATCCAGTACAACCTTCTCGACTGGAACTTCCAGGCCGGGACGGAAGGCCTTCGCTACGCGGCCGGCAAGGGCATCGGAATGACCATCATGGAACCGCTCAAGGGCGGCATCCTCGGAATGCCCGTCGAGGGCGACCTGCGACCCATCGCCGAACGGGCGGGCTACGACGGACCGAACCTCGCGGATCTCGGCCTGAGGTGGGTGTGGAACCACCCGGAGGTCAGCGTCGTGCTTTCCGGCATGAGTTCGCCCGAACAGATGGACGAAAATCTCGCCTCGGCGAACCGCGGCGTCGCGAACGGCATGAGCGCCGCGGACCTGAAAATGGTCGACGATGTCCGTGATCTGCTGAAAAACAGAATCCGTGCCGCCTGTACGGGGTGCGCCTACTGCATGCCGTGCCCGCAGAGCGTCGATATCCCGCAGTGCTTCCGGAGCCTCAACGACGCGTCGCTTTCCGGAAAGTGGGACGCGCTGAAGGCGAACTATCTCTACCTTCTCGGCGGCACGAGAGAGCTCAAGGGAGCGTCGCACTGCGTCGAGTGCGGCCTGTGCGAGACGAAGTGCCCGCAGCATCTCCCGATCCGCAAGCTCCTGAAGGAAGTGAAGGAAGCCTTCGGGGTGTAGGCCGGAACGTCGCGGACGAAAAAACGAAGGCGGGGTCGAAAGGCCCCGCCTTCTCGTTTCACGGACACCCCTGAACGGGCCTCGCGCACTGTTTTTCCGGCGAGAGCCATCCGTTGAACTGGACGCCGTCGCCCGCGGTGTAGCGGACGAGCGCCCATTTTCCGTTCCCTCCGAGAACCGTCGCCTCCCCCTCGCCGAAGATCGTTCCCGTCACCGGGGAGGCCGAGTCGGGCAGACGGTGGAGCGTCGCCTCGTCGTCGCTCTCCGTGTTTTTGACCCAGATCCCGACGAGTTCGTGATAGATCCAGCCCGTCGTCCCATCGTCGAGCCGGACGCGGAGCCACGTGTCGGCCGAGCCGAGAACGTGATACCCCGTCACGCGGACGTACGCCGATTTGTTGGCGCTGAACGGAATCGTCCGGATGATCCTTCCTTTGGGGGCGTCGCGGACGTTCGCCCCCTTTGGGTCGGGATCGATGATATACGCTCCGAAGTCGCACATCTTCTCCTTCGGGACCTCGATCGCCGCTCCGGCCGCGCACGCCGCGCCGAGCAGAACGAGTGCGGCCGCGACCGCTCCGAATGCCGGAATCCTCCTCACGGATCACCCCTCCTCCTGTTTCGCCGCCTGCCGTTCCGGGCGGCGTCATCGAACGCCGTGCGTCCGTCGTCACTTCAGCCTTCCCGCAAGCTCGTCGAGGCCGCAGTCCTCCCAGCGGAGCCGGTGCGCGGCGAACGCGGCCGTGTACTTGAGTCCCGAGCCCGTGAGCACGAGGGCGACGCGCTCTCCCTCCTTCACGATCCCCTTCGCCCGGGCCCGACGCAGCGTCGCGAGCGGAACGGCCGCCGCGGGCTGTCCGAAGAGGCCCGAGCGCGCCATGTCGGCCTGCGCGCGGACGATCTCCTCCTCGGTCGCCGCGAGCGAATGCCACCCGCGCGAGCGGAGTTCGAGAAGCACGCGGTCGCCGCTCGGCGGGAAGGGGTTCTCGATCGCGTGGGCGATCGTGTGCGGCTCGGGGAACGGGCTGACGCGCTCGTCGCCGCGAGAGAACGCCGTCGCGATCGGCGAACACCCGGCGGCCTGCGCGCAGATGAAGCCGGGGACGCGGTCGGCGAGTCCGGCCGCCTTCAGGTCGAGGAAGCCGTTGATGATTCCGCGGATATTGCCGCCCGCGCTCGTCGGGACGATCACCCAGTCGGGCGGGCAGCCGTCCGTCTGCTCGAAGATCTCGAACGCGATCGTTCGCGACCCAGCGACGCGAAACGGGACGTCCGAGTTCATGAAATAGATCCCCCGTTCCGCCCCGAGTCGCATACTCTCCGTGTATAGCCCGTCGTACGCGCCCTGGACGCGGATCAGGCGCGGCCCGTAGATCGCGATCGGGGCCATCTTTTCCTCCGCGAGGTCCCCCTTGACGAGGATGACCGTCTCGAGCCCTGCGGCCGCGCCGTACGCCGCGACCGAGGCCGCCATGTTCCCGGTCGAGACCGCCCCGACGCGCGTGAAGCCGAGGGCGCGCGCGTGCGCGACGCACGCGGCCGTCCCGCGGTCCTTGAACGACCACGTCGGGTTTGCGCTCTCGTTCTTGGCGACGAGCGACGAGAGTCCGAGGTCGTCCGCGAGGCGCGGCAGGGAAACGAGCGGAGTGTTCCCCTCGCCGAGCGACAGCCACTCGCCCGGCTCGAACGGGAAGAACGCGCCGTAGCGCGACGGAAGGTCGCGTCCGTCC
>CALFXN010000625.1 GCA_937957815.1 uncultured Synergistales bacterium | reverse complement strand
CTGGACGCTCCCCACGTACCCGTTCCCGAGATGACAACCGTCCCCGCAGACGCAAAGAACGGGATCTCCACCCGAAAAATCGAAAACCGAAATGCTCCCGTTCTCGAGCCGGAACCGCCAGAAAGACGAAAGTGGCATGTCGAGCAGATGGCACAACATCGTTTTCAGAACGGCATCGTGCGCAACGACGATGGCCGCTTCGGACGTTTGATCCGTAATTTGCGCGAGCGCTCTGACGGAACGCTCCTTCACGTCGCCGAGTGACTCCCCTCCAGGTCCGGGCATTCTTATTCCCTCCGGCTTCCTGTGCCATCTGTCGAGCAACTCAGGCCATCGTGACGCTACCGCGTCGCTCTTGAGCCCCTCCCACGTCCCGTGGCAGATTTCCGTGAGATCTTCGAGAACGTCGACGGAAAGTCTGTGCGGTTCTGCGACGATCCGTGCGGTCTGTGTCGCCCTCGAAAGAGGGCTGCTCCAGACCGCGTCGATATGAATGCGTGCCAAAGCCTGCGCGGCGCGTTCGGTCTGGCGGATCCCTGTCGGGTTCAGCGGAACGTCGCAGCGCCCTTGGAAACGGCCCTGTATGTTCCAATCGGTTTGTCCGTGACGGACGAGAAAGAGAGTCTTCATGACTACATCGCATCCTTTGTCAGAGTGACGGTCGTCGCCCAGACGAAATCGCTGTCCGAGCGGAGTTTCTGGAGAAGATCATCCGGAATCGCGGAGTCGACCTGCAGAACGCCGAGAGCGAGTCCGTTCCCGTTTTTTCGTCCGAGCGCGAAGTTCGCGATATTCACCCCGGCGTTTCCGAGAAGCGTGCCGATTCTTCCGATAACTCCCGGACGATCGTGATTGCTGAAAAGAAGGAGCGTCCCTTCCGGAACGAAGTCGATCCAGTAGCCGTTTATCCCTACGATGCGAAGCTTGTTTTCCTCGGTTACGGTCGCCGAGATCGTGACGACGTCTTTGTCGCTCTTCGCGGAAACTTCGACGATATTGTTATACGTGCTTGCGGTTCCGCGGCTTTCTTCCACGCGAAGGGACCTGTCCTGCGCGAGAAGCGGGGCCGACATGTAATTCACTTCCGGGCCGAGATGGACTTCGAGAAACCCTTTCAGGATGCTGACGGCATATGAAGAATAGCGATACGGAAGTTCGAAATGTATACGCCCCGCGTCTTCGGTGAAGAGCCTTCCGAAGAGTCGGATGTTCAATCGCTGCGGCGCTCCCGAAAGAAGCCGCGCGGCGATGATTCCCATCCTTCGTGCGAGGGAGAGATATTGTCGCTGATGCTCAGGAAGCCCGTGCGCCATGAACGGCAGATTGACGGCGTGTTCGTACGCCTCGCCGCGGAGAGCGGAGAGCATGTTCTCGACCGCGATCCGCGCGACCGCTGATTGCGCTTCGTGCGTATTCGCGCCGATATGCGGTGTCACGACGACCTTGTCGCGTACATCTTCGGCGAGCAGCGGATGATCCTTGCGGATCGGCTCCTCTCCGAAGACATCGAAGGCGACGCCCGCGATGCGTCCATTCCGCAACTCCCGCGCAAGCGCGTCTTCATCGACGAGATTCCCCCGGGCGCAGTTCACGAGAAACGCTCCGCACTTGAGTGACTTCAGTTCCCTCTCACCGATCATTCCGCGCGTTTCGGACGTGAGAGGCACGTGGAGCGTCACGATATCGGCAAGGGCGAGAGCGCCGTCGAGGTTTTCGAGGAGCTTTGCGCCGATTCGCTCGGCATGAGCTTCGGAGACGTACGGATTGAAGGCG
>CALFXN010000624.1 GCA_937957815.1 uncultured Synergistales bacterium | reverse complement strand
CATCGAATGCTCCATCGTCTGCATCCCCATGAAGATGAGGCCGAATCCGACGAGCCCGTTTCCGATGTAGCGCTGCCGCTTGGTCTTTCCGAAGAGCGCGAGGAGCATTCCGATGCCGACCGCTGGAAGCGCGAGGTCCTTGATCTTGAACGCGATGATCTGCGCCGTGAGTGTCGTCCCTATGTTCGCCCCCATGATGACGCCGACCGCTTCCTTGAGCGTCATGAGCCCGGCGTGGACGAAACTCACCGTCATGACCGTCGTGGCGCTGCTGCTCTGCATGAGCATCGTGACGCCCGCCCCGATCAGGACGCCGCGGACCGGCGTCCGCGTCAGGGATCCCACGATCTGCCGCAGCCGGTCTCCCGAAAGGGCCTGCAGGGAATCGCTGGTCAGCTTGATTCCGTACAGGAACAGTCCGACCCCTCCGAGAACCTGGAAAAACGTCGCTACCGACACCGGATCATCTCCTCATATATCCCGGAGGAACGTCGTTTCATCGCCCCGGTCCGAACTTTTCTTCCATCTTTTCGATTATGATACACAGCGAAGATGATTTCGTCACGCTCGACATCACTCCGGATTTGTCCGACGATTATTCAAGATACCATGTTTTTTCTTTTAATTCATTCATTTTACAATTGACGAAAACTTCGGCTGGGCGTACACTTCTAAGGCAAGACGTTCGATTCCAAAGGGGGGCTGTATGAAATGGGTCCGTTCTCTCGGCGGTTCGTTTTTGCGGCGGTTCTTCTCTGCGCGATCGGCGTTGCCGGCGCGGTCTCCGCCTCGACGCTCCAGGACGTGAAAGCGCGCGGCGTCATCAAGGTCGCCATGGCGGATTTCGACATCGTCCCATTCGTCATGGGACCGGGCGACCGGGTGACAGGGTTCGACATGGACCTCGCGACGAAGGTCGCCGAAAAACTCGGCGTGAAGATGCAGATCGTCCGCCTCCCATGGGCGAACGGAATCGACAGGGCGTGGACGCCGGGATACGCGTGGGACCTCTTCGACATCGCATGCACCTCAATCACGATCACCGGAGCGCGCGCACAGGTCTGCGACTTCTCCGAATGGTACTTCAAGACAGGGCAGCTCGCGATGGTCAAAAAGACCTCTCCCGTGAAAACCGTCGAAGACATCAAGGGGAAGTCCATCGGATGCCTCTCGGGATCCACGGGAATGACTCTCGTCGAAAAGAAGTACCCGGAGTCGAAAATGCTCCCGTTCGAGACGGTTCCCGATATCGAGAACGGACTCACGATGGGGGTCGTCGAGGTTGGAATCTTCGACGGGATGACGGTCCTCGACGTTGTGCGGAAGACCCCTGATCTCCGGTATATCGATACGTACCTCACAGAGGAAAACTACGGAGTCGCCATGAAAAAGGGATCCGATCTCAAGACCGTGATCGACGAGGTCGTCACAGCCAATCGCGACGCGTTCAAGGCGAAGTGGATCGATAAAAAGTAACGTCTTCCGACCCGGTTTGTACCGGCAGGCGCGAGGGGGCACGGAAATCGCGCCCCCTCGTTTCACTTAGCGGGTCCGGTGACCTGCTACCACATGAGCAATTCATATCATCGCAATGGAGGCACCTTCCCTCACGAAATATCCTCCCGGCGTCCGCCGCGTTCAGGTCTCTTTTCCTCATGATATGCGTGAAAAGCGCAAATCTTCCTTCTGAGGTGACGTGTCATGAGACGATTTTTCGTCGCGTGTCTTTTTCTTCTCACACTCCTCTCGACTTCGGCCCGTGCCGGAGAGGAGATCGTTACGGCGGAACAGAATCCCGCGCTTCTCGCGTATCTGGAGGAGACGTCGGGACGGCGCGGAGCGCTCCACGGCGGAGAGGGAAGCGACGCGGCCGGGTACGGCTACATGCCGCCCCCGATGGTCCTTCCGTCGCTCGGCGAGCACCCCGACAGGGAAAGCGCGGTCCGCGCCGCGACAACATTTCCCGCTCTGTACGACCTTCGGACGCTAAACCGCGTCACTCAGGTCAAAAATCAGGGGTCGTACGGAACCTGCTGGACCTTCTCGACGATGGGATCGGCCGAATCCGTCCTGAAACCCGGCGAGACGAACGACTTCAGCGAATTCCATCTCGCCTACCAGGCGTACAGGGACCCGAACGGAGGGTTCACGATCAACTCGATGGGCTCGAGCGTGTACGACCAGGGCGGCAACGACTGGATGTCAATGGCCGTTCTTTCCCGGTCGCGAAGAGCGCGAAGGCGACCGTGACGGCGTAGGTCGCGAACGATTCCGCACAGGATGCGTCGAAGACGTTCTACATCGTAAAGAAGGTTCCGTTCCCTGTCGTGAATTTCCGTCAGGCCGTCCCAATCGTCTCCGTTCCGCAGAAACTCACGAAGAAAGTCTCCGATGGAAAAACCTACGATGGTCCGATGGGTGTCGTCCCCCCGTTCCTCTCCGTGGGTGAGACGGATCTGGCCGTCGAACTCACCGGCGAGGACGTCATTGAGCTGACGGAAGCCCCGTCCGGATCGGGTTCGTCGGGCGAGGGAAGCGGCTGCGACGCGGGAACCGGCGGCATCCTCGCCTCGCCGCTGACGCTTCCGGCCCTGCTTCTCGCCGGAATGCCGAAGAAGCGCTAGCGGAAACCGTCAACCGGCCAACCAAAAAGGCGAGAGGGCGGAAATCCCCCACGCCTTTTTCATTCCCGGCCCTTCCCGCGTCAGTCGGTCGGCCTCTCCGTCCGATCTTTCCCGGAGAGGGCGCGCAGGAGCGTATCCTCCCGGAGTCTGCGAGCCGTGATGTCCCGGATGAACGCGAATACGCTCTCCCCCTCCTTGGGGACGATCCGGATCTCGTAAAAACAGCGGCGTTTTCCGCGATCCCGTTCGTACTCGGTTTCCTGGACGGCCCCAGTCGCAAGCGCGCGGTGTATCGTCGCGAGAAAATCGGGAACGACCGATGCGGGAAAGAGATCCTCCGCCCCCCGGAGCGTTTCGACGGTCGTACCGGAACGCAGGATCCTCTGCCGGTCGGACCAGATGGCGATGAGTATCCCCTCGGACGTGAACTCGGCCAACGTGTCCGGAATCCTCGAAAGCAGCGAACGGAGCGAGGCTTCGCTTCTTCGCTGGGCTTCCCGGGCGCGGCGGAAATCCCCGAACGGCTCTTCGATCGATCCGTCGGGGCTTCCCGAAGAATCCCCCCAGAAGCGAAAGTTATTCTTGCCCCTGGCCTTGATCATGTACATCGCGGCGTCCGCCTTCTGCATCAGTTCCTCAGCGTGGACCCCGTCCGCCGGAGAGATCGCGATCCCGAGACTTCCCGTGGGGGAAAAGTTCCTGCCGTCGATTTCCACGGGGCGCGAGATCGCTCCCAGGATGCGTCGCGCGATCATTTCGGCCTCGGCGGCGCCCTGAATCGACGGAAGGACAAAGAAGAATTCGTCGCCGCCGACTCTCGCGACGGTGTCCATCTCGCGGACGTGCGACTGGAGACATTCCGCGATTCTCCGCAGCAGAGCATCTCCCGTCGCGTGCCCGAAATTGTCGTTGACGGCCTTGAGATTGTCGAGATCCAGCATGAAGACGGCGACGCAATCGCCGCTCCGTTCCGCGTGCCGGAGCGCGACCCGGAGGCGGTCCGCGAAGAGCGACCTGTTCGGCAATCCCGTAAGCGTATCGTGCGTGGCCTGATGGTAGATCGATTCCTGCGAAAGCTTCGACTCCACCGACAGCGCAATCTGTTCCGACAGGAACGTGAGAACCTCGAGCTCCCTGTTCCCGAACCGGACCTCCGGCGTATAGCTCTGAACGACGAGGGCTCCTATCACGCGATCCCGGTTGCAGAGCGGAACGCCCAGAAAACTCTCCGGAACGCTCCCCACGATGTCGACGCCGTCTTCCGACGCGTACGTTTCGAGATCCGACGGATCGGAGATGAGCATCGACTTCCGCCGCCGGATGATATATCCGGTCACCCCCTGGTCGCCTCTCATC
>CALFXN010000623.1 GCA_937957815.1 uncultured Synergistales bacterium | reverse complement strand
GACGTGTGCTCTTCCGATCTAGAACACCAAAACGAAGGACAAGGGCAAAACGAACGTCAAGAAAACGAACGACAACTCCGTGAGCAACGGAACCGGAATCTTCAGTTTTCTGAAGGCGTTCGGCTTCAACTCGAAAAGCGACATGACGGGAGACGGTTCCACCGAACGGACGCACGTCGCCCAGACCTCGATCACGTGTCTCGTTACCGATACGCTCCCCAACGGGAATCTCATCATCGAGGGAACCCGCGACGTGGCGACGCACGACGAAACCCTCGAGCTGAAGATCGTCGGCGTGATCCGTCCCGAGGATGTCGACGCGAACAACAACATCCTCAGCGACCGCATCGCGAATGCTGAAATCGGAATAAAGGGACGCGGGACTCTGACCCGGATCCAGAAGCCCGGCCTGCTGACGCAGATTCTCCAGGCGATATTCTGATGCGACACGTGAGGAACGCGGTTTTCGCGCTTTTTTTGCTTCTTGCGACGGCAATCCTGCCGCTTGTGGGGATCGCAGCCGATGGGCCGCTCGTTCGACTCAAGGATCTTGCCGACGTCGAAGGCGTCCGATCGAACCAGCTTGTCGGCGTGGGGCTCGTGATCGGTCTCCAGGGGACGGGCGACAAGGCCACGATGTCGCTCCAGATGGTCCGGAACCTCATGCGACAGTTCGGGGTGACGCTCAACGAAAAGGCCGTCAAGAGCAAAAACGTCGCCGCCGTTTCCGTTACCTGCGATCTTCCCGCGTTCGCCCGGCCGGGGCAACGGGTCGACGTCACCGTGAGCGCACTCGGCGACGCAAAGAGCCTTCAGGGAGGAACTCTGCTTCAGGCACCGCTGAAAGCCGCCGACGGCGATGTATACGCCGTTGCCCAGGGGCCCGTCATGGTGGGAGGCTTCAGCGCGGGAGGAGCTGCCGCGACGCTGACCAAGAATACCACGACGGTCGGGCGGATTCCTCAGGGGGCGATCGTCGAACGCGACGTCGAGACGGTTCTCGGAGATCACTCTTCGATTGCGTTGCTCCTTCGCACCCCCGATTTCACGACCGCCGGTCGTGTGGCGGATGCGGTGAACGCGGCGTTCGGCAATGTTGCCGAAGCGGAAGACGCAGGAAGGATTCGCGTCTCGCTTCCCGCGAAGTACGCGACCTCGCCTGCATCGTTCATCGCGAAACTCGAGAAGCTGCAGGTCGTTCCGGACTCGACGGCTCGAGTCGTCGTCAACGAAAGAACGGGAACCGTCGTCATGGGCGGGAGCGTCAGGATTTCGCCCGTCGCGGTGGCGCACGGAAATCTGACCGTCCGCGTGACGGAAACCCCGAATGTCGTTCAGCCCAACGCCTTCTCCGGCGGACAAACGGCCGTCGAACCGAGGACGGATGTCCAGGCGCACGAGAGCGCGGGGCAGTTCGTCACGGTTCCGGCAAACACGACGGTCAAGGATCTGGCGGACGCTCTCAATGCGATCGGCGCGACGCCGCGGGACGTGATCGCGATTCTTCAGGCTGTGAAGGAAGCTGGAGCTCTCCATGGCGAGCTCGTCACGATGTAGATGCAAGGAGATGATCCAATGAACCCGATCGTCGGGCCGGATCCGGCCTCGAAACTTGCTGACGCGCGCTCTCTCTCCGCGACGGACAGGAAGAAACTGAAAAGAGCGTGCCAGGACTTCGAAGCGGTTCTCGTCGGCAAGATGATGAAGGATTCGTTCGCCCTGTCGCGGCGTATCAGCAGGGGGGGAAATGATACCCGTCCGTTCGCGCCTCTCGAGGATCTCACGGTCGAAATGGCAGCTGAGCGAATCTGCGAGTCCGGAGGGGTCGGCCTCTGGAAGATGTTGTACGAACAGGTCTCGAAACAGAACGGGGAAAGCGGCGATTGAAGGATACGCGTGAAAAAGCGCTCCCGTGGTACGCCGGTGGAGTCCGCTTCACCTGCCTCGGATGCGGCAGGTGCTGCAGGGGAGAGCCGGGGGCGATCTGGGTCACGCCCGGAGAGGGAAAAAAGATTGCGGAATACCTGTCGCTGAATGCCGTTGCATGGAGGGGATCTCTGACCCGGAGGTGGGTATTTCCGAGCATCCGCGAACGCGAGAACGGGACCTGCCTTTTTTATGACGAACCGACCTCGCGATGCACGATCTATTCCGTCCGTCCCACGCAGTGCTCCCTCTTCCCGTTCTGGCCGTCTCTCATGAAGAGCCGCGAAAACTGGGACGATCACGCGATATCATGTCCGGGAATGAACTCCGGCCGTTTGTACGCGCGAGAGGAGATCGACGGGATCCTGGCAGTCGCCCCGTTTCCGTTCCTGTAACCCTTCCTTTTCTTCGATACTGTGCGTTCTTTTCTGGATAATTGTCGTTCCCGAGACTATAATAGCGTCGGAACGATAACGGAACAGCACGGAGATCCGAGGAGTGACGGACGTGCAGATGCAACTACTCTCCGAAATGAACTGGCGGCTCATCATCACCATGGTGCTGATGAGCGGCGTACTTGCCTATATCGGCGACAAAGTCGGGATGCACTACGGCAAGAAGCGAATCTCCTTCCTCACGCTCCGTCCGCGCCATACGAGCCAGATCATTACGGTTCTCACGGGAATACTGATCTCCATTGCGATGCTCGTGAGTTTTTCCTTCATCTCGGAAAGCGTCCGAACCGCACTCTTCAGCATGAAATTCATCCAGACGCAGATCACGAAACTGACCGCCGACCTTCAGGCGAGCCGCGACGAGGCGAAACTTTCCGCGCTCGAACTCGTGAAAAGCGAAGAGCGGCTCTCAGTGCAGAAAAAACTGCTTGGCGAGGTCGAGGAACGTTTTGCCGCCGTGACTCCGGAGCTTGAAAAGGCTCGGAACGAGCTCGAACGGATTCGGACGGAACGGACGCAGCTCGAACAGGAAAAGACGTCGCTCGAGGAAGCGCTTGCCGGACTTCGTTCGGAAGCCGAAACGCTTCGTGCGGGTCTGAGCCAGATCAGAAGCGGGCGAATTTCAGTCTTCGCGGACGAACTCCTCGCGCAGAAGGAAGTTCTGCCGGAAAGTGCCCGCGATACGGTCGAGCGAGCCTTCTCGGAACTGCGTCGGCGGACCGAATTCGTTCTCGCGACGCGACTTGGCGTCCGTGTCGAAAATGTCATCCTTGCGGTCGATATCCGGGACGAGCAGGAGAAGATCGCGGAGTGCGCCGGAGCTTCGAAGAGAAAAATCGTACGGGCGCTCGCCGATTCGAACGTCGTCGCGGGTGAGGATGTCCGAATCCGTTACGAGATCGCCGACAGCGCACTCGTCTATGCGAAAGACACCGTTCTCCACGACGAAACCGTGAATGTAGGAGAAAACGGCCCCGATGGCGAGGCTTTGTTGTATACTATACTCCAAAAAGTGAATCAGAAGGCCGTCAAAGATGGTATCATGCCGAATCCAGCGACGGGAAAAGTCGGAGCGCTCGGTGCGACCGAGTTTTTCAACGCCGTCGAGCAGATCAGAAAAAGCAGGGGAACGCTCCGGATCGTCATATCCGCCGCGGACGATCTCTACGCGGAGGGGCCCGTCCAGATCGTCATCTCGGTGCGCCCCGAAGGCGCACCTGCACCATAGGGGGAAGATCCGTTCATGTTGATTGTTGCGTGTCAGATTTGCGGCGAGTCGAAAGTTTTGGCCGGAGCTCCCGATTCGGACGGAATGGCGCGGGCGTGGTGGGTCTGCCCGCGGTGCGGCACAGGACAGATCATCCAGCTCCCGGTATCGTCCGATGCCCGGAATTCGGACCTCAGAAAGATCGTTCACGGGATGGCTCTCGTTCATGCGTGCGTTCCGGAGGAAGGAGCGATGACGGAGGCGGAACCCGGAGCCGGGTATGCCGGTTAACTCCGAATACCTGTTCTACGACAACAAGATCGGTATCAGCGCAGGTGAATTGCAGACTCTGTATCGATTCACGCGTTGGGGACGCAGTCGTTCGCTCGAGGATATCGAGCGGATGATTGCAGGGACGTCGCTATGCTTTTCCGCCCGTTACGCCGAAAACGGGCGGATGGTTGCCTTCTGCCGCATCCTCACCGATTTCGTCTTTCGCGCCTCCCTGTGGGATATCATGGTCCATCCCGATCATCAGGGAAAGGGGCTTGGCACCTCGCTTCTCAGGTATGCGCTCGAACACCCTGCGGTCCGTCCGATCCCCCTCGTCATCACGTACACGAGCGAACTCGCTCCGTTCCTCTCGCAGCTCGGCTTCGCATCTCAGGACGGGACTCTGATGCTTCTCCGCGTTCCGATCGAATACTCCTGAACGCGATGATCTCCGCACTCCTTCGCGACCTGGGCGCGTCCTGCGTCCACCTCGTCTGGCCATCTTCGTGTCCCGTCTGCGGAGCGGTCGGAGTCGTCGCGTGTCCCGAATGCCTCGTCAAAACACTCGATCCTCCGCTCGACGAGTGCCTCGAATGCGGAGGAAGACCCCCGTGTCCCGATCATCCGGATGGCCCGTTCCTGCGGACCGGAGGCGTTCACGAAGATCTCCGCAGGGAACTTGTCCTCCGGCTCAAGTACGGCGCCTCGCGTCGGCTGGGCGTTCAGATGGGGCGGGCGCTCGCACTGGTTTTCCCGAGACCGGATGTCGACGCGCTCGTTCCGATACCGCTCCACGTGAGCAGCAGACGTTTCTATAACCAGGCGTTCGTTCTGGCGAAAGCGATGGGGGACATATGGAATCTGCCGGTGGCACCGGTGCTCCGATGGTCCGCGGGGTGCGGCGCCCAGACGAAGAAATCGTCGGAACAGCGACGCCGTCTTTCGCCGGACTCGATCCGCTGCGTGAGCGCGTGTCCGGGACGCGTCGCGCTCGTCGACGACGTCTGTACAACCGGATCGACGCTCCGCTGCGCCGCGGAAGCGATTCGTTCCTCCGGCGGGCGTGTTGTCGGAGCGATAACATGGAGCCGAAGCGTCTAAAGTAGCGATCTTTCCGGCCGATACACAATCCAGAGGCAGTACCAACAGGGGTGAGTCCGATGATCGATAAAATTTCCGGCGTTTACGGCGCGTCCGCCATAAACAAGGTCACCGCCAGGAAAGGCAGAAACGAGACTTCTTCATCAACGGCGTCCGACGGCATCGAGTTCAGCGGTTTCGCGAAAGAGCTCGCGAAGGCGTCGCAGGAGATCAGGAAACTGCCTGACGTCCGGGAAGAACTCGTCGAAGACTTTCGCCGTCGAATCCAGAGCGGAACGTATTCGCCGGATCCCGAAAAGGTTGCGCGAAGTCTTATCGTTGCCGGTATCCTCGACCAGGAGGAGTGATATCCCGTGAGGTCCCGGAATCTCGTCGACGTTCTCCTGCAGCAGACGCAGGCACTGCAGGAGACGTTGGATATTGCGGTACGGCAGCGTGAGGCGCTCAGGACGGGGCGCCTCGATTCGT
>CALFXN010000622.1 GCA_937957815.1 uncultured Synergistales bacterium | reverse complement strand
CGTCCTTGCGGCGCACAGCCCCAAGCGACGTCTCCCGAGGACGCGACTCCGACCGGGCCTTGAACCTGTCCACGGCGACGCAGCGCATTCCGAGTGTCGTCGTGTGGCGCAAGATGATCGACGCCATCGTCTTCCGATCCTCCGGCCTGCAGAGACACGACATCCTGATGCCCGGGCGCCCCTTCTTCATCATGATCGACTCGAGCCACACGTCGAGCGCACCGGCATCGAAGAGGCGATCCATCGCGGGCGCGTAGAACTGCGGATTCATGTCGTCGATATTCGTCTCGAGCACTACACCCGTGTCATGCTCGAGTGGCAGACAATCCCCCGTGTCCTGACACTCGATACAAAAAACGCGCAGGACATTCGGGATGTCGCTCTCGCGCCCTCCGAGCCCCCGCCCTTCGGCCACGAGTCTCCCGGCAGGAAGCGGAGCGAACTCGTCGGCGAACATCGTTGCGAGCAGCGCCCCCGTCGGCGTCACCCGCTCCATCGGCTCTCCCACCACGAAGACCGGAACACCCGCGAGCAGTGCGCTCGTCGCGGGCGCGGGAACCGGCAGAAGGCCATGGGCACACTTCACCGTCCCCGCCCCTACGTTCAGCGGCGAACAGACCACGCGTCCGGGCGCGAGGCGCTCGAGCAGCATGAACGATCCGAGGACATCCACGAGGCAGTCGATCGCCCCGACCTCATGAAAGTGAATCTCATCGGGCGACACGCCGTGAACGCTCCCCTCCGCCTCGGCCAGGCGCCGAAACGCGGCCGCGCCCCGCTCCTTCACGAACGGGGAAAACCGGCTTCGTTCGATGATGTCGAGGACGTCGCTGAGATGCCGGTGCGGGTGATGCTCTTGCGTCGCGATCTCGATCCGGTAGCCGGACACGCCCCCGCGCCGGTCTCGGAAGACCCGGACGCCGACATCCGGAACGCCGAGCGCCGCCGTCACTGCGGAAGGAAAGTCCTCCGAAAAATCCTTCGATCCTCCGAGCCTGTCAATCACGTCAAGCATCGCCCCGAGCATCATATCTCCGGCGATCCCGGCGAAACAGTCGAAATACAGAACGCGCACCGCTATCTCCTCCAGTATTCGGGACGGTCCCCGCACAGTGATTCGTATTATACCGGAAGCATACGAAGTCCTTCCTCCGCACTTCACTCCCGAACCGCCCCGTGATATTCTCTATACTGATCGGACTGGAGAGGTGGAGAGGACGCATGAGCGAACGACTCGAGGAACTCATCCGGAAGCGGGCCTCCGGCCACGGGGCCGACAGGTTCCTCTGGAGCCCCGGAGCCACGTCTTTCGAAGGACGCTGGATGACTGGAAGGGAATTTATGCTTCTCGCGGACCAGTGCGCCGAGACCCTGCAAAAGAACGGCTTCCGCGGAGGCGACCGGATCGTGGCGTTTCTGCCGAACTGTCCGATGGTCCATATTCTCTCGCTCGCCGTCTGGACGCTCGGCGGAACTTTCGCGCCGATCAACCCGCGCGGCGGCGCGGAAT
>CALFXN010000621.1 GCA_937957815.1 uncultured Synergistales bacterium | reverse complement strand
GGGCATACGTTCAGGAGCTGGTGGTGGACCGCGCCCGCGTAGACGAGACGCTCGTAAATCTCGTCGTATATGATCGTGATATCGTGTGCGATCGAGAGTTCGGCGAGTTCGAGAAGGGTTCTTTCGTCATAGACCGCTCCTGTGGGGTTGCTCGGTGTATTGACGATCATGCATCGGGTCTTCGGGGTGATCGCCGCGCGGACGCGTTCGATATTCGGGATGAAGCCGGTATCGGACGTGTCCACGAGAACGGGGTTCCCGTCGAAGAGGCGGATCTGTTCGACATAGCTGACCCATGCGGGCGTGAAGACGAGCGTCTCGTCGCCCGGATCGAGGAGACAGCCGAGCGCTTCGTAGATCAGCGGTTTCGCTCCGGCGCCCACGAGGACCTCGGGAACCGCGAACGAGATGCCGAAATGATCGCGGTAATACCGGCAGATCGCTTCCTTCAGTTCGGGAATCCCCGATTCGGGAGTGTAATGCGTGTACCCCTTCGCCATCGCCTCCGAAGCCGCCTGAAGCGCCGAGGCTGGAGAGTTGAAATCCGGTTCGCCGGAACCGAACGAAATGACGGGTTTCCCTTCCCGTTTCATCGCCTTCGCCTTGCCCGCCACGGCCAGAGTCGCCGATGGCTGGAGTCTCGCGGCGCGTTGTGCTATGAACACAATTCTTCAACTCCTTAAATAAATAAGGTTTTTTGTTCCGAGTATTATACCGAACATCGTGGACGTATGGCAAACGCGGGACATTTGCCCATCTCCGATGCGGGTGATAGAATGAGCCAAACACAATTGAAGGGGAATGGAGGGGTGAGAAATGGACATGCGCTTTGTTACCCGAGGAACGGAAGTCTCCGAGGAGTACAAATCGTACATGCAGGGGAAGCTTTCGAAACTCGAAAAGTTCTTCAGCAAGATTCTTGACAACCAGGTGGTCGTCTCCTTCGGTCGTGGAGTGTACAACGTGGAAATTACCTCGAACGCAAACGGAGTGATCATGCGCGGCGAAGAGAAGGCCTCCGACATGAGGAAGGCGTTCGACAAAGCCCTCAAGAACATAGAACGACAGATAAAACGACACAAGAGTTTCCTTACGGACCGGGCCCAGCTCAAGACCCACGACATTTCCTTCAACATCGAGGGAATGCCGCAGGAAGCCGAACCGCAGGAGAGCACCGACGAGATCGTCAAGGTCAAGAAGTTCTCTCTGCGTCCTATGACGCCGAAGGAAGCGGCGATGCACATGGATCTTCTGGGACACGAGTTCTATGTCTTCAGAAACGTGGAGACCGCGTCCGTGAACGTCGTCTATCGTCGGAAGAGCGGCGGATTCGGTTTGATCGAGCCGAACGAATAGACCTTTCTTCCACGATCGTCGGATTCCGGGGGGCCCGACCGGGCCCCCTTTTTTTGCCGGGAGGGGACGGAATGCATGAATTGTCGCTCGTCGAAGCGATTCTTGACAGCCTCCTGCCGATGTGTTCCGAATACGGCATCGAGGGAAAGGTCCGTTCGGTCCGGTTGCGGATCGGGCGGATGCGTCAGGTGATTCCGGACGTCATGCGCTTTGCGTACGAAGTAGCAACGGAAAACACGTCGCTCTCCGGATCGACTCTCGAAATCACCGTTATTCCACTGCGTTTTTCCTGTCCGGCGTGCGGCGCCGAATGGGAGGGTCAGGAGGCCATCGCCTTCGTCTGTCCGAAGTGCGGTGGACGGGATGTGACGACGCACTCCGGCATGGAGCTTGAAATAGAATCAATGGAGGTGGAGCAGCATGATGAACCGAGTCATAACGATTCGACAGTCCGTGATGGAAGCGGACGAGGCGATAGCCCGAAGGATCCGTGAGCGGATGAGGCAGGACGGCCGCCTGTACGTCAATATCATCGGATCCCCCGGATCGGGAAAGACGACGCTCCTCGAGACGACGATCAGAAGCGCCCCGGATCTCAGATGCGCCGTCATCGAGGGGGACATCGCCACTGCGCGGGACGCGGAGAGGATCGCCGCGCTTGGAGTTCCCTCCGTCCAGATCAACACGGACGGAGGGTGTCACCTCGAGGCGCACCTCGTCTCCCGCGCCCTGGAATCGCTGCCGCTTGAGGATATCGACGTTCTTTTCGTCGAGAACGTGGGGAATCTCGTGTGTCCGGCGGAGTTCGACATCGGGGAGGATATGAAGGTTGCGGTCAGCAGCGTTCCCGAAGGGGCGGACAAACCCCTCAAGTATCCTCTGCTGTTTTCCCAGGCGAAGGCGGTCCTGTTGACGAAGACGGACCTGCTGCCCTACGTTCCGTTCGGGATGGACCTGTACCAGAGCGACCTCGAACGGCTGAATCCCGGAATTCCGCTCTTGATGGTGGAGCCGCTTTCGGGGAAAGGAATCGACGCATGGATCGCGCTATTGCGACGGTGGCTGGAGGAGAAGCGAAACGCATGACGGAAGTCGATTCAATCCTTGAACGTCTCAATCCGAGACAACGGGAGGCGGTCTCGTACTGTGAAGGGCCGCTTCTTGTCCTTGCCGGGGCGGGAAGCGGCAAGACCCGCGTTCTCGCGCACAAGATCGCGTACCTGATCGCTTCGGGAAAAGCCTCTCCTCAGGGAATCCTCGCCGTCACGTTCACCAACAAGGCCGCCCGCGAGATGTCCGAACGCGTTCAGCAGCTGGTCGGGCCGATCTCCCGGATGATACAGGTCAGCACGTTCCATGCGTTCGGGCTCAAGTTCCTGTTCCGGAACCATGAAGCGCTCGAAAGCACGGGAGTCAGAAAAGGATTTGTCGTCTTTGACCGGGGAGACACGAAGGGACTCATCAGAGATATCATGACGGAGTTGAATCTCGACTCGAAAGACATCGAACCGGCGACACTCCTCGAGAACGTCTCCCGGATAAAGAACGAAATGAATCCGTTGGATATGCAGCCTCCGCCCGGTCTGATCGATTCCGTCACGGGCCCGGTTTTTAAGAGATACCAGGAGCGCCTGCGGGAGCATAACGCGCTGGACTTCGACGATCTGCTCGTATTGCCGCTCCACCTTCTCGTGGCGGACGCCGGCGTCAGGGAGCGGGAGCGACAGAGGCTCCAATGGATCCTTGTGGACGAATACCAGGACGTGAACCGGATTCAGTATCAACTCCTGCGATATCTGGCGGGCAAGAGGGGGGCCATCATGGTCGTCGGGGATCCGGATCAGTCGATCTACGGATGGCGCGGCGCGGATATGTCCATGATCCTGAACTTCGAGAAGGATTTCCCCCCGGCGAAAGTCTGCGTCCTCGACCAGAACTACCGATCGACGGGCAACATCCTGGCAGGGGCGAATGCGCTCATACTGGGCAATTCGAATCGCCGGAAGAAGGAACTCTGGACCGTCCGTGACAGCGGAGAGCGGATCCGCGTACTGCTCGCACCCGATGAAACCGTGGAGGCGACGTCGCTCGTATCCGAGATCCTGCGCCTTCACAACAGGGAACATTATGACTTCGGCGATATCGCCATCCTGTACCGCATCAACGCGATGAGCCGGATCTACGAGCAGAAACTCATGGAGAATCTGGTTCCCTACCGTGTTATCCGCGGAACCGCGTTCTATGAGCGAAAGGAGGTCAAGGACGTCCTTTCGTTCATGCGGCTTGCGGCCAACCCTCTGGACCGCGTATCGCTCATGAGGGCGGGAAACGTTCCGGTACGCGGACTCGGGAAAAAATCGCTCGAGAAGCTGGCGGACACCATCCTTTCCTTTCCCGCCCTTCCCCCTTCCGATATCTGGAGACTGGTCTCGGAAGGGAAGAGCGGGCTTGCATCCAAGGCCGCTCTCGGGGCGTCGGAGTTGGCGACCCACATGGCTGCGATTCTTGAGCGATCGCGGGATGTCGGCGAGATCATCGCGTATATTCTCGAGGATCTCGGGTACGCGGAGTTTCTTCGCGAACAGGAAAGCGAGACGTGGGAAGATCGCGTCGAGAACGTCAGGGAGCTGACCTCCCTTGTCCCGTCGGGTGGGGATCTCTCCGAAATGCTCGCGGAGGCGTCGCTTTTCACGGATCTCGAGACGACGGACATGTCGGACCGAAACTCGGTGAACCTCCTGACGCTCCACGCCGCAAAGGGGCTCGAGTTCCCGGTGGTTTTCCTCGTCGGTCTCGAGGAGGGGATCTTCCCCCACTTCCGCAGTCTCGACGTCCAGGACTCTCTCGAGGAGGAACGCCGCCTCTGCTACGTGGGAATGACCCGTGCCGAAGAGCGCCTGAACATGAGCGGCGCGAAGAGCAGACGGCTTTTCGGAAGTACGATGAGGAACGGGTATTCCCGTTTCTTCTGGGAGATTCCGGACCAGTACAAGGTTGTCGAGGATCGTAGCGAGGAGGAACGGGGCGATGTTCGTCCTGGGTATCGCGGGAGACGTTGGGGCTGGTAAGAGCACGGTCTGCCGGCTCTTCGAGGGACATGGAGCGGTAGCGCTTGACGCTGACTCGATCGTCCGTGACCTCTGGGAGCGATCCTTCGTCCTCGAAGCGGCGAAAACTCGATGGGGAAACGCCGTCGTTTCCCCCGACGGCCGCGCCGACAAAAAGGCGATCTCGCGAGAACTTTTTTCTTCCGACATCGAGTACCGGTGGCTGTGCGACTTCCTGCACCCGCTGGTTCGAGTCGAAATCGAGTCGCGACTCGCGAAGCTCGAGGGGATCGTTTTCGTCGAAGTGCCGCTTCTCTTCGAAAGCCCCCTTCCTTGGTGGGCGGACGGAACCGTGTACGTCGGCGCTCCGGCAGAAGTCCGCGGAAGGCGGAACACTTTCCGCGGGCTCGACGAGACCGAGCTTTCCCGGAGGGAGCGGTTCCTTCTTCCGCGGGAGGAGAAACGAAAAAAAGCCGACTTCCTGATTGAAAACGACGGAGAGATGGAAGATCTCGAAACCCGGGTCCGAGAGCTTTGGGCGACGCTGTTGCCTCTTGCCCGGATCGTTGCGGGAGAAGCCGCCTTCGGAGATCAGGCCGGAGCCCGTTCCTTCGGTGAGAGAATTCTCGCGGAGCGTCTCGCGACGGCGATCTCGCTTCGCGAATACGTCGATCGCCGGACGGAGATCGGAAGAGCGTCGTGTAGGGAAAGAGTGTAGATCTCGGTGG
>CALFXN010000620.1 GCA_937957815.1 uncultured Synergistales bacterium | reverse complement strand
AGGGTGTCCCACACGCCCGCGGGCCCGGCGATGGTGTCGACCGTGACGGCGGTGATCGTTCCGCGGTTGACGACCTTCAGGTCGATCTTCCAGTCCTTCGTTCCGTTGCCGGTCCGTCTCTCGCCCTTTCCGACGAGGTCCCTGTCGGACGGTCCGGTGAGGACGGCCGATCCGACGAATTCATCCCGGTCGCCCGGAGTCTGCGGCGCGCCCCGGTCGATCACGCGGGACGCCACGGAGCCGTCGGCGAGGAAGAACCGGACTTCCAGCTTGGATTCTCCCTTTTCGATGACCCCCGTGTCGGTCATCCAGAGTTCGAGGACCGTTCTGTCGCGGAGCGGAGCGGAGATGCTTCCGTCGGGACGGTTGAGCGTCACGCCGTCCTTCGTGACCGCGACGAGCCGCGCGTTGTTTGCGGGGACGGTGTCCCAGACGGCGCGTTCGCCCTCGACGCCCTGGACGGTGACGCCGGTCAGCGTTCCCGCCCCCTGCGTCATGACCCGGACGCTCTCGTCGGGAACCCCGTCGCCGCGAAGACGTTCGCCGCGTCCCGTGAGGTCGCGGGTCTTCGCATCCGCCCATCGGGCCGACAGAATCCGCACGGACTGCGAGGAGGGCTCTCCTCCGGACGCCTGGGGAGAGAACTCGGCCTGCGTCCGGGAACCGTCCGCAAAGGTCGCGATCACCGCGAATTTTCCGCCCTTCGCCAGAGCGCCGTCTGCGTCGGTCAGCAAGAGGTCGAGGGCGGTTTGTCCGCGGACCTGCGTCTCGATGCTTCCGTCCCGGTTGTTGAGCGCGGCGCCCGTCTGCGTGACCGCGATGCGTCCCGCACTGACGCGCGGGTCCGTGTCCCAGACCGCCGATTGGTCTTCGGCGCCCCGAACGGTGACCCTCGTGAGCGTGCCCGCTCCCCTGAGGACGAGCCGGATGCCGTCATCCGGAACTCCGTCGCCCTGCATCCGTTGGCCCTGCCCCGTGAGATCGAGCGACTTCCTTCCTATCCATTGGGCCGAGACGATGCGAACGGCTCCGGCGGTCTGCTGCGTTTTCGTGGGCGGAACCGCGATCGTCGCGTGGGTCTCGGAATCGTCGATGAAGCGCGCCGTAACCGTGAATTTGCCGCCCCGGGCGATGGAGCCGTCGTCGGGGACGGTCAGGGTGATTCCCATGCCGAGGAGGAGTGGAGTGTGCGCCATCCTGCCGTCGCTTCCCGCGATGACGTTTCCGCTGCCGTCCTTCACGAGGATTCCGGCAACGCCGTTGCCCGCGACCGTATCCCACGCCGATTTTCCGTTCTCCGACTTGAGGGAGAACCCCGATACGGCTCCGACGCCCCGGAGGCTCAGCGAGAAGGTCGCGTCGGGTCTTCCGTCGGGCGCGGCGCTTTCTCCGGGACCGAGGACGTCGCCCGCAAAGCCCTGGAACGCGAGATTCTCGATATCCCCCATCGCGCACCATCCGAGCGACGCCGTACAAAGGAGCAACATGAGTGACGCCGGTGCGATCCATCGCCATGTTCGTGTCATCGTCTGCATCCCCCTTCGCTGTGTCGTATTTTTGTATATTCTACCCCCTGTCAGTTTTCCGGAGCGTAGGACGGATTACCGTTCGGGGACAACAGGATCGGACGTTCGCGGAACGGCGCGCCCGCTTTTTCAACGGGCGGCCGCCCTCCGGATCAGCGGCTGCGTCGCGCAGCGGAGCGATCCGCCCTGTCCGTTGTGCGTTCCGAAGAAGACGCGATGGACCCGGATTCCCCGCTTTTCGAGTTCGGTCCGGATGTATTCGTTGTCGCCGTGGTCGTTGTAGGAAAGGATGTAGGTCTTCGAGTCGACGGGGACGCCGTTGACGGCGAGCCGCCGGACGTCTTCGAGGCTGACTTTGATGAGATCCCAGCCGGCGAGCTGTTTGGGCAGGCCGTCGACGAAGGCGTCCTCGCAGACGATCGCAAGCCCGTCGCGGGGGACGGAGAGCGCGCAGTCGAGGTGCAGAACGCTCTCGGCGAGCGGGACGCGGACGACGTCGTAGCCGTCGCCGAGGACGCTTTTCAGCCACCGCCACCCCGCCTCGTTCGACCCGACGCTCGGATTCCACGTGTTTCCGACGAGAATCGTCTTTCCGAGAACGATGACGTCGCCGCCTTCGAGAAGGGGCGCGTCGGGGTCGGCGGACTTGAGCGGCTCCGTGTGCGGCATCGAGAACCGTTTCACGGTTCCGTCCGCGCACTTTTCGGCGAGGATCTTCCGGAAGCCGGAGATGTCCGCCTTGCGCAAAGGCGTCCGCAGGTTGAGTTCGATGACGGTGTTTCCGATCACGGCGAGGTTGTCCCTCGGGAAGTCCTGACTGAAGCCGTTCGCGAGGATTCCCGCGCCGTAGTGTTCGCGGATGAATTCCGGCGTTATCCTCCCGGGCCGTCGCACCGTAACGCCGAGCGACTGCAGGATCGCGATGAACGCGCGGTTTTCCTCTTCGAGAAGTTCCGTCTCGCTCTTTCCGGTCTTCGGGTCGATCATCTCCGTCCAGAGCATCCCGGCCGTCTTTCGGGCGTATTCGGCCTCGTCGGCGGGGAGGACCTTCATCGCGTCCTCGAACCACGGGGCGTCGCGCGACGGCGACATGCCGTAGGGCAGCCCCACGATGACATCCCTGAGGTCGCCGTATTCGCAGTCGACGTAGACGGGCGGTTCCGCGGCCGGGGCGGAGAGCGCGAAAAGGGGAACGCATCCGAATACGAGAATAGCAGGCAGGACGATACGAACGAATTTCATGCCGAAACCGCAACCTTCCCCGAATGAAGAATCGGCGGGTTCATCAAAACGGAGACGGCGGAAAGCCGAACCCGATTTTCAATGAACCCGCCGTATCGTTTTTTTACTGTACCACTTCGGGAATGGGGGTGTCCATTCAGCCGCCCGTCATCGCCTCACCAGACGGCGACGCAGCCGTCGGTCCGCGACTCGGTCGCGCCCGCGAGCGATCCTTCGGGCATCTTCCAGATGATCTCTCCGCGACCGAAGGCATACGAATCGAGCTCGAACTTCACCGCGTGTCCCATGCGGCTCAGGCTCTGCGCGACGGCCGGGGAGAACCCCGGCTCGACCGATACGTTCATGCCGCCCATCCACTGCCAGCGCGGCGCGTCGAGCGCCTGCTGCGGGTTCATCTCGAAGTCGACCGTGTTCATGACGACTTGGACGTGCCCCTGGGGTTGCATGAAGCCGCCCATGACGCCGAACGGTCCGACGGGGACGCCGTCCTTCGTGAGGAAGGACGGAATGATCGTGTTGTAGGGGCGTTTGCCCGGCTCGAGGACGTTCGGATGTCCGGGGTCGAGCGAGAAGCAGTAGCCCCTGTTGTTGAGCGCGATTCCGGTATCGGGGACGACTACGCCCGAACCGAAGCCCATGTAGTTGCTCTGGATGTACGATATCATCGTTCCGTCGCGGTCGGCCGCGCAGAGGTAGACCGTGCCTCCGTGCATCGGGTCTCCGGCCTTCCTGTCCTCGGCGCGCTCTCCGAGCTGCGCGCGCCTCTGATCCGCGTAGGCATCCGCGAGAAGCTCCGCGACCGGGACGTCGTGGAAGCGCTGGTCCGCGACGTAGCGGTGCGCGTCGGCGAAGCCCATCTTGATCGCCTCGATCTGCCGGTGGATCGTGACGGGGTCGTCGTGCGACGGGAAGTCGAAGCCGCGGAGGATCGAGAGGGCGATGAGCGCGACGATTCCCTGTCCGTTGGGCGGAATCTCCCAGACGTCGTATCCCCTGTAGTTCACGCCGATCGGTTCGACCCATTCGGGCGCGAACGCCGCGAGGTCTTCGGGCGAGATGTAGCCGCCGGTCTTTCGCGCCGCGGCGACGATTCTCCCGGCGATGTCGCCCTCGTAGAAGGAGCGCGCGTCCGTTTCCGCGATCCGTTCGAGCGTCCTGGCGTGCGCTTCGGATTTCCAGATCTCGCCCGCGCGCGGCGCGCGGCCGAGGGGCGCGAACGTGTCGAACCACGCGCGAAACTCGTCGCCCTGAAGGGCCGCGTACTTGCGCCGCGCGAGTTCCCAGTGGTGCGCGATCGTGACCGAGACGGCGTGCCCATCGCGCGCGAGCGCGATTGCCGGGGCGAGATTCTCCGCGAGCGTCAACCGCCCGTGCGTCCGCGTCAGCTCGGCCCACGCCTTCGGGGCGCCTGGCACGGTCACCGGCGCCCATCCGAGCATCGGCAGCTTGCCTCCCGCCGAAGGCGCCGTCCAGCCCTTCGATTCGGCGACGTCCATCGAGAGCGCCTTCGGAATCGGGCCGCTAGAGTTGAAGCCCCGCAGCCGTCCGTCCTTCCAGAGAAGGGCGAACGCGTCGCTGCCGATGCCGTTTCCGGTGGGCTCGACGACGGTCAGTGCCGCCGCGGTCGCGACGATCGCGTCGACGGCGTTGCCGCCCTTTTTCAGGACCTCCAGTCCGGCCTGGGCGGCCGACGGGTGCGACGCGCAGACCATTCCGCGCGCGGCATACGTCATGTTCCT
>CALFXN010000619.1 GCA_937957815.1 uncultured Synergistales bacterium | reverse complement strand
CCGCACGTCCGGTTCCGATCGCCCACACAGGTTCGTATGCAAGCACCAGATTTCGCCGCCCGTCATGCTTTGCAATCGAGGAAATCACCGACTCAATCTGTCGTCGAACAACATCTCTCGTCTTTCCCGATTCCCTTTCGCTCAACGTCTCGCCAAAACAGAGTACCGGCCGAATCCCTGCGTCGAGACATGCAACGACTTTTCGCGATATTCCCTCGTCTGTCTCGAGAAAGACGTGCCTGCGCTCGCTGTGTCCTACCAGCACCCATGAGCATTCGAGTTCCAGCAACATTGGCAGCGATATTTCTCCAGTGAAGGCACCGTTATGTTCAAAATGACAGTTCTGCGCCCCGTATTCAATGCGACTGTTCGATGATTCAGCATGCTCCTCGTAATAACGCAGACACGATCGTCTGCATTCACCGATGGACGTATACGGAGGAAAAATCGCGGTACGGCACGTTGACGGCGTCTTTGCCATCAATATCGAATAGGCCGCAAGGAAGCGATCAAGGAAATTGCGTGTATCCCCCTCCGTCATATTCATCTTCCAGTTTCCGAAAATAAAGGTCTCCCGCTTCATCGACGCTCTCCTCTCATTCTTTTTTTGTGTGCATCTCTTCTCATTTATCCAGAAGAAGAGGTTCTATGCCGGGAAGAAGTTTTCCTTCGAAAAATTCGAGACTGGCTCCTCCACCCGTGGAAACATGTGACACATCCGAGGCGAACCCGAGCGTCTTCGCGGCGGCTGCAGTATCTCCACCGCCGATGACTGTCGTTCCTCCCGATATGGTGCATTCTTTCAGCGCTTCCCCTACACCCCGGGTTCCACCTGCGTATGCGGCTCTCTCAAAAACTCCCATGGGGCCGTTCCAGAGGACGGTTTTCGCCGAGCGTACCCGCTTTTCGAAAAGATGAACCGTCGCCGGGCCAATATCGAGTCCCATTTCATTCTCTTTGATTTCTGCGGCTCCGGCGACTCTGTATGTGTCGGAATCGAAGCTCTGTGCAAGAAGGATATCTTCAGGGAGGAGAATTTCGACTCCATTTGATTTCGCCCGCTCCATCATCTCACGCGCGAATGATACCTTGTCTTCTTCGAGAAGAGATCTCCCTGTCCCATATCCACGGGCGGCGAGAAATGTGAAGGCCATCCCTCCACCGATGCAGATTGTCGCGACCTTTCGCAACAAATGCTCAACGACCCCGATCTTGTCGGAAACCTTGGCACCCCCGAGAACCAACACAAACGGCGCAACAGGGAAATCGTTCACTTTCGAGAGCATCGAAACTTCTCTTTCAAGAAGGAACCCTGCATACGACGGAAGATATTTTGTGATTCCGTTCGTAGACGCGTCTGCACGATGAGCTGCGCTGAATGCGTCCATCACAAAACAATCGAAGGGGGCAGCCAGAGTGGCGGCAAACCCCGCATCATTCTGCTGCTCTTCCTTGTGAAAACGAACGTTTTCGAGAAGAGCGACTCCGCCTGGAGACAGGGCATCCAGAGTTGCCGCCACGATATCACCTATACAGTCATCAACGAAAGGAATCTTTCCGTTCAGTGTCTTTTCGACCGCCGGCAGAACTCTCCGGAGAGAAAATTCCGCAGACTGACTCCCCTTGGGACGGCCGAAATGCGACACAAGAGCCACTTTCGCTCCCGTTGCGCTCAACGCCCGTATTGTCGGAACGTGAGCGGCGATTCTGGTGTCGTCTCCGACATGATCTCCGGTCATAGGAACATTGAAGTCGACGCGAAGCAATACTTTTCTGCCTGAAAAACAAGCAGGGTCTATGATCTTCAACCGCATGCAGTTCAAACCTCCTTCGACATGGTGGCGCCGTCATAATCCGGAAGAATATCGGCGGGATACTTTTCCCGCAACTTCTTCCACCTGTATAGCACCGTACTTTTGCTCACTTTAGGGTTCATGAGTGTCCCCAGTTCGGAGAGACTCGCGCTGGGATTCGAAATACGGAGTTCGATAACCTCTCGAAGCTGCTCCGGCAATGTCTCGATAATGCCCGTTTTTTTCAGGAAAGACGCATATCGCAGCTGGATCTGAGCTGTCTCAAGAGATTTTCTGATATTTGACGCATCACAATTCACCAGCTTGTTCGCTTTGTCACGCATGGATCTGAATATCGCCATATTCTCCATATGCAAGGATGCGTTCACGAGATTGATCCGCGAAAGGAAAGAGACAATATCCTGCTGGTTCCTCAAGAGTATTTCCCGGGATCTCCCCCGCGTTCTTTCTCCGAAAGAAATATTCCACCCCTTTAGAAGATCCGCGACGAGAGCGGACTCCTCGTTCTGATTGAATCGAAAGAGTACGTAGTACCCGACACGCGGGACATAGACTGCTCCACAGGCTCCGAAGACTCCCTTGAGCCACTTCTCAGCCGTCCTTGGATGCCGGCGGGAAAAGATAGTTGAGAGGTCTCCGTCATCCTCCTTCGGGATACAGATTCGTACCTTCCCTTTGCGGGTCGGTGGAATGACGAGAAAGCGTCCGAAATGCTCATCTTCCTCTTTGATAGCCATCCATAGCCTGTGAAGTCTGCGAACGACAAAAAATCTCTTCGTAATTCTTTCGCCTGTCGGTAGTTTTTCAAGAAAAGACAGGATTCCCGAAGCTTCCGCACATGCCTCATCTTTGGAATCGACTGAGAGGCCGACCCATTCGTCCCATAAGGAATGGACAAATTTCTGCATTGTCATTCCCTGGAATTTCTTTGAATCCGCATGAGAGTTTCCGAGAGAGCCTGCCCGTCGTGACGGATAAGAGATCCATCCAGAATGCGAACGAAATTTCCCCTGATGATCTCACATCCCTGACTTCGAATAAGGGCTTCCTCTTCTGGAGAGAGAAAGAGCGGATCGGCCGCATCCAGACTGTATCTCGCAAGCAACGAATCGTCTATCGGTCCGTCATTGACGACGACAAAGCCGGGCCATGCGCCGAGCGCCCGCGCGACCCAGCGGACATGCTCG
>CALFXN010000618.1 GCA_937957815.1 uncultured Synergistales bacterium | reverse complement strand
GACGTTCTCGCCCTCGACGAACCCACGGCGTCGCTCGACCCGAAATCCCGCAGAATGCTGATCTCCGTTCTTTCTTCGCTCCGAACGACGCTCGTCATCGCAACTCACGATCTCGACATGGCGCTCGACGTATGCAACAGCGCCGTCGTTCTGTACCGCGGAAGCGTCGCGGGGACCGGCCAGCTGCCGGCGATCTTCGAAGACCGGGATTTTCTCGCGCGGTGCGACCTCGAGCCGCCGCTCCGCTTCGGGAAATAATTCAACGCAAATCAAGGAAGGCGATATCATGCGTAGCGAGACAGCAATGGTCCAGTTGCGTCGCAGGGTGCTCACGGAACTGGCGAAACTCGCTCGTGAAGGCGCTCTGGCTGATAAAGTAGCAACCATCATGACAGGCATCGCGACAGAGAAAGGCCCGAGATACCGATGCTGTGTCCACAAAGAACGCGCGGTGCTCAGGGAGAGAATCAATATCGCGCTGAGCCAGCCGCTGACGAACGATGTCCGGGAATCGGCGATACTGGCTGCGAAAGGGCACGTCGCAAGCGATATGCCGATCGTCAATGTTCTTCCGGAAGCGTGCGATCAGTGCCCGCTCGACAAGTTCCTCGTCACCGACGCGTGCCAGAATTGCATCGCACATCATTGCATCGCCAGTTGCCCCCGGAAGGCCATAAGCATTCATCACAACAGAGCCTGCATCGACGAGACTCTTTGCATCAAGTGCGGCATGTGCAGAAAATCGTGCCCATACGGCGCAATCATCGAAAACATCAGACCATGCGAGCGGGCCTGCGAACTCGGCGCGTTACACGCAGACAGCAACCGTCGCGCGATCATCGACTACGACAAATGCGTGCAGTGCGGAGCCTGCATCAACGCGTGCCCCTTTGGAGCAATCGGAGAACGTACATATATCGTCCAGGTGATTCAGGAAATCAGGCGGGGAAAAGAGGTCATGGCACTTATCGCGCCGTCGATAGAAGGACAATTCGGTGTCGGCGTAAGCCTGAACCAGATTATCAGCGCCATTAAAGCGCTTGGGTTCCAAAATGTCTACGAAGCGGCCGAAGGTGCGGAGATAACGGCCCGCAGCGAAGCACGCGAATTCAAAGAATCCGTTATCGAGCGTCACGAAAAATTCTTAACCACTTCGTGTTGTCCGGCTTTCGTATCCATGATCCGGACAAATTTTGGAGATAGCGTCACTCATATCTCAAAAACGGTTTCCCCAATGGCAACGATTGCGAACGTCGTCAAAAAGAAACATCCTGACGCTATTCTGGTATTCATCGGTCCGTGCGCGGCAAAAAAAACCGAAGCGCTTGAATATACAACTCTCGTCGATTTCGTCATTACCTACGAGGAACTTCTTGCAATGTTCACTGGAGCGGGAATCGAAACATCCCGGACCGGGGCAGGCGTTTCTGAACGTCGCGCTCCCGGTGACGGCAATGGATTTGCGTGTTCAGGCGGAGTCCTGCGGGCTGTAGGCAATGTCCTGAACGAATCGAATGATGCCGCATGTTTGAATGGATGCTGTTGCGAAGGATTGAAGGGGTGCAAGGAAGTCGTCGCTGAGGCGATATCGGGAAAACGCGACGTGAACTTCATCGAAGGAATGGCTTGTTGTGGCGGATGTGTCGGCGGATCGGGCGTATTGGTCGATCGTCGTGTCGCTTCGGGAATCATAAAGACGCATGCCATTGCCAAAACGGCGTCCGATACGCAAGTTTGACGACCACCGCATGATTCGGATCCGAAGGAACGTTTTCGGATGGAGCGAAGCATAATAAAATATTATCATTATTATCTTTTAATAATTAAAAAAAATCCTATTTACACATCGGTGCCAGCTGAATATACTCTGTCCGCATCATATATCTCGACAGGAGGGAGAACATGAGACTTCACGAGTACCAGGGGAAAGAAATCCTCGGTCGTCATGGAATCCCGCTTCCGGAAGCACGCCTGGCGTACTTCCCCGACGAAGCGTGGTTGCATTCCATGCAAATCGGGTTCCCCTCTGTCCTCAAGGCGCAAATCCTGGCCGGGGGCAGGGGGAAGGCGGGGGGCGTGCGTCTGTGCCGGAGTGCGGATGAAGTCCGCAGGGAAGCCGCGGACCTCTTCGGGCGTTCGCTGGTGACGAAGCAGACCGGAACGGATGGCGTTCCGGTTCGGAAGGTTCTTGTCGAAAAGGTTGTGGATATACGAAGGGAACTCTACGTATCGATCTCCCTGGACAGGGAACGGGTCTGCCCCGTCATCGTCGTCTGTTCGGAGGGCGGAACGGACGTCGAAACCATCGGAATCGCGCAACCCGAAAAAATCCGGAAGATCCCCATCAACCCTTATACGGGGTACAGCTCATTCCACACGCGGGAGATCATGGCGTTCCTCGACCTCGACCCCGCCCGCAGGGACAGGATCCACCCCCTCTTCGAAACGCTCTACCGGGTCTTCATGGATCACGAATGCCTGCTCCTCGAGCTGAACCCGCTCGCGGTCACGGCGGACGGCGAACTCGTCCCGGTCGACGTCAAGATGGACGTCGACGACAACGCGCTCTTTCGCCAGCGGAACGTCGCGCGGATGCGCGATCTTTCGGAACAGGACATGGACGAAAACGAGGCCCGGTCCTACGGTCTCAGTTTCATCAAGCTCCCCGGAACGGTGGGGTGTATGGTCAACGGCGCGGGACTCGCGATGGCGACGATGGATTTCGTCAAGATGGCGGGCGGCGATCCCGCCAACTTTCTTGACGTGGGAGGCATCGCCACGCCGGAGACTATCGCACATGGGTTCCGAATTCTCGCGCGCCAGAAGCAGATCCGCGCGATCTTCGTGAATATCTTCGGCGGCATCGTCCGCTGCGACAAAGTCGCACAGGGCATCGCGGACGCCGCCCGGAGCCTTGAAATCACGGTCCCCGTCATCATCAGGCTTTCCGGATCCAATGTCGAAGAGGGGGTCAGACTCCTCGAGGAGAGCGGACTGAACGTCGCGATCGTGTCGGACATCGGCGAGGCGACGCGGACAATCGCCGCGGCGATCGCGGCAGGGACGGAGCCCGTTCAAACCCGGCTTCCGGAAGAGGAGGAACGCTGATCATGGCCGTCGAACTGTTCGGCACCACGCGAATCCTCGTCCAGGGAATAACGGGACGGGAGGGCCGCCTGCACGCGAAGCTCTGCGCCGAATACGGCGCCCGCATCGTCGCCGGAGTCACCCCCGGCCGCGGCGGCGAATCCGTCGACGGGGTTCCGGTCTTCGATACGGTCGCCGACGCCGTCGCCCACCGCGCTCCGGACATGAGCCTCGTATTCGTCCCGCCGAACGCTGCGGCCGACGCGATGCTCGAAGCCGTCTTCGCGGGGGTCCGCCACATCGTCTGCATAACGGAGGGCGTTCCCGTCCACGATATGATCCGCGTCAAGAGGGTCGCGACGACGTACGGCGCTACGATCATCGGGCCGAACTGTCCGGGGATCATCACTCCGGGGCACGCGAAGGCGGGAATCATGCCCGGACAGACATTCCTTCCGGGACATGTCGGCATGGTCTCGCGAAGCGGGACGCTCCTCTACGAAGCCGCGTCGCAGGTCTGTTCGCACGGACTCGGGATCTCCACGGCGATCGGCATCGGCGGGGATCCGATCATCGGAACGGACTTCATCCGCTGGCTGAAGGCGTTCGCGGACGATCCCGAGACGGAGGCCGTCGTCCTGATCGGCGAGATCGGGGGGGCCATGGAGGAACGGACGGCCGATTTCATCCGCGAAACGGCGTACTCAAAACCGCTCGTGGCATTCATCGCGGGGCAGACGGCTCCGGAGGGACGCCGCATGGGACACGCGGGCGCGATCATCATGGGGCGGAGCGGGAGCGCGTGCTCAAAGGTCAACGCCTTCCGGGCCGCTGGAGTGACCGTCGTGGCGAATCTCGCGGACATCGGAACCTCCGTGGCCGCGCTGCTGGAGGAACGGAACGGGTGACGCACTTCCTGATCACGCTGCTGCTGTTCAGTTCGCTCGAGGTGGCGAGCAAGCCCCTTATGGGGCTGATCGCCCCTCTCGAGCTCACGTTCCTGCGATTTCTCGCGGGGTGGATCACGCTCGTCGTCATGCTCATCCCGAGAGGAGAGCATCGCGCGCTTCTGTCGCTTCGTCTGCGCGACTGGGGAACGCTCGCGTTGCTCGGCGTTCTGAACGTCGCCATCTCGATGACGCTGCTGCAGGCCGCCGTAATGCACACGACCGCGGCGACAGCGGCCGCCGTCTTCTGTTCGAACCCGCTTTTCGTCTATCTCATTTCGGTCGCGTCGGGTGACGAGCGGGCGAATCCGCGGACGCTCCTCGGCCTGGCCGCCGGGATCACGGGGCTTCTTCTCGTGGCGTCGTCGGGGGGGCTGCGCCTCGATCGCGGGATCGCCTTCGCGCTGCTCGCGTCGCTGAGTTTCGCCATCTATACCATCGCGTCCCGACGCGCCCTCCGCCGAATGTCGCCGCTCTGTCTCAACGCGGGATCGTTCGCGTTCGGAGTCGTCGCGATCGCAAGCGTCCTGCTCCTGACCGACCGGGGTCTTTCCGTCCCTTCATCGCTTGCCGGCGATCCCCGGGCTCTGGCGAGTCTTCTGTATCTCGGCGTCGGCGTCAGCGGCGTCGGGTACGTCACCTTCATGAAGGCGGTCGAACGCCTCTCGGCGACGAGGGCGTCGCTCGTATTCATGCTCAAGCCCGCGACGGCGACGATTCTCGCGATGCTGTTCCTCCACGAAACTCCCGGAGCCATGTTCTACCCCGGCGTCGCGCTCGTGCTCGCAGGGTCGCTTCTCATCACCGGGAGAGGGACGCGACGCAGCACCGCCTGACTGCGAATACGGAAAAGCGGGGGACGCTTTGACGGCGCCCCCCGCTTTTCCCCACCCTTCGATACTCCGGATATTTCTCCGGTGTCTTCCGCGAACGCCCTACGCCGAGCCGATCATCTTCTCAGGAAGCCACAGGATGATCTCCGGGAAGATCGAGCACAGCACGAGAACGAGCATGATGATGAGGATGAACGGGATGACCCCCCTGATGATGTCCCACATCGACACGCCGAGCTCCTTCGGCGCCGTCCCCTTGAGGACGAAGATCGACATCGCCATCGGAGGCGTCTGGAAGGCCATCTGCAGGTTGATGCAGACCATCATCCCGGCCCAGAGCGGGTTGAACCCGAGCGACGTCATGATCGGGGTGAAGATCGGCACCACGATGAACACGATCCCGATCCATTCGATGAACATTCCGAGCATGAAGACGATCGCCATGATGATCGTAAACGTCACCCACCGTCCGCCCGGGAACGACAGGATGAACTTCGCGACGACGTCGCCCGACCCGGCGTTCATGAAGATTCCGACGAACGCGTAGCAGAGCGCCGCGATCATGACGACGAACGCGCTGACCTTCAGCGTCTCGATCGACGCGCGCCGGATCAGTTCCCAGCTGAATCTCCCGTAGCAGACGGCGAGGACGATCGACGCGAAGCACCCGACGGCGGCGGCTTCCGTGGGCGGCGCGATTCCGAGGAATATCGTTCCGAGGACGGCCGCGATGAGGATCAGTGGCGGGAGCAGGGCCTTGAGAAGCCGGAGGAACTTCGCGCCCGAAAAGGGCGTGACCTGATCCGCCGGGATCGACGGGCCGAGGGCCGGGTTGAGCCGGCAGCGGATCACGACGTACGCGATATAGAGCGCCGAGAGCAGGAGTCCGGGGAAGACCGCGCCCATGAACATCTGGCCGACCGAGAGTCCCGCCTGAGGCGCGTAGACGACGAGCATGATGCTCGGCGGGATGAGAATTCCGAGCGTCCCGGACGCGACGATCGAGCCGGCCGCGATCGCCTTGTCGTACCCTCGCGTGACCATCGGGGCGAGCGCGATGAGCGTCAGGATCGTCACCGACGCAGCGATGACGCCGAGGCACGCCGCGAGAATCGTCCCGAAGATGATCGTGACGACCGCGAGTCCGCCCTTGAGCCGTCCGAGCGCCTCGTAGAGGCATTCGTACAGGTCCTTCGTCACGCCCGAATGCTGCAGGATGACCCCCATGAAGGTGAAAAGCGGAACCGCGAGGTACGGGTAGTTCAGCGAGAGGTCGTAGAATCGCGAGTACAGGATGTGATACGTCGTCGTCGGTCCGAAGACGAGAACGCCGACGATGAACGCCACGCTTCCGATCACGAACGCGATCGGATATCCCGTCATGACGAGGAAGAAGACTCCTCCGAGCATCAACGCGGTAACGAGTTCCGCACTGAGTTCAATCAAGCTTCTCACCCCGCACCGCGAAATAGAGGTCGCGAACGAAATTCGCCACCGCCTGAAGGATCAGGAGCAGGAGCCCGACGGCGAACAGCGTCCGGTACGGCGCGGCGGGCGGATACCAGAAGCTGTTGAACATGACCTCGTTGATCTTCCACGCCTTGACGGTCCATGCGACCGCCTGGAGGAACATGACGATCATGAGCGGGAAGAAGAGAACGAGAGAGCAGACGACATTCATCGCCGCCTTCGCTCTCGGAGGGAATTTGCTGTAGAACACGTCGACCCGCGTATGCGCGTCATGAAGATAGTCGTAGGACGCCCCGAGGAGATAGAGGGCTCCTCCCGCCATGCAGAGGCTGTCGTACGCCCAGATCGTCGGGGCGTCGAAAAAGTGCCGGGAGACCGTCTCCCATGTTCCCACCAGGACAAGGAGCAACGCAGCCCACTTCCCGATGGCTCCGGACATTTCGCTGAGCGAATCGATATATTTCAGAACCTTTCGTACGCCGGACATGCGTCGCATCCCTGTCCTTTCGTGTCGTTACGGATCAGCGCATCGAGTTGTAGGACTCTCCGAACGCCTTCATCGAGTGATAGATCTCGCCGAAAATCGGCGCTTCGGACTTCGCTTTTTCCTCGTAGAACTTCGCGGCTTCGGCGTTCAGCGCGTCCTCGACGTCCTTCGGCACGCGCAGAACCTCGCATCCGGCCTTCTTGAACTTCTCGAGCGCGAGGATCGATTCGTAGACGAGGTACTCGTGCTGCGCCTGCGTGTACTTGTCGATCAGCCCCTGGACGATGACCTGGAGATCCTTCGGAAGCGCGTTCCACGCGTCCTTGTTGACGAAGAAGACCTGGGGATCGCTCGGAGCGCGGGTCGGCGACATGTAGACGTACTTGGCGACCTCGTTGAAGTGCATGTTCCAGTTCGACGCGAGCGTGGAGTACTCGAAGGCGTCGATGGTTCCGCGCTTCATCGCCTCGTAGAGTTCGCCCCCGGGGATGATGACGGTCGCCATGCCCATCCGCTTGAGGATCTCGCCTCCGTCGCCCATGCAGCGCGCCTTGATCTTCTTGAGATCGGCGAGGCTTTCGATCTTCACCTTCGAATGGAAGAAGACCTCTTCCGGAAGCGGCGACAGGGCGCCGGGGAAGGTCATGACCTTGTAATCGCCCATCATCTTGTTCATGAGGTCGGCGCCGCCGCCGTAGTTGAACCACGTCCGGAGCGCTTCGCCGGCGAGCGCGCCGGGACGGGAGCTGATGAGACCGGCCGCCTTCCACTTGTCGAGGTTGTACATCGGGCACGTGTAGCACATCTGGAGAACGTTGTCGTTCACGGCGTCGACTTCCTTGTACGCCGGGACGATCGACCCGCCGACGAACGGCTTCACTTCGAGACGCCCGCCGGTCGCTTCGGTGATCGCGTTGCAGAGCTTGTCATGGTAGATCTGCGAGGGGTCGGACGCCGGGCCGTGGCCCGAGGATTTCCAGACGATCTTCTTCGGCGCGTCGGCGCACTCGCCCGTCATGCACGGGATAACCATTCCGGCCGCAACGAGCGACAGGATCGCTGCGAAAAGAACCTTCTTCAGAACCGTCATTGCGTACCCTCCTCCAATTTCGATGTCTTTCCGGGGTCCGCAGTGGTCCGGATTTGTGGAACCCCGCAATTCAGGAGCGTTGAGGTCTATTCGACGAAAAACGAACTGCCCGTGACGTTATGGAAAAATCCTCCGTTCGCGGCGCGAAGGCGCGCCATCGCGGTCTCTCCCGTACAGTGCGACACGCCGATCCGCCCGATGCCGTTCTCCCCGAAGTAGCGGACCGCGCTCTCGACGCCAGATTCGTCGGCCTCGACGAGGTGCGTTCCTCCCAACACCGCGTATATCGGCTTTTTCATACGTTCCCGGACCGCGTCGAGCATGTTCCTGACCCCGGGGTGCGAACAGCCGAGCAGGACGACAAGCCCGCGAGACGTTTCGACGGCGAGCAGGATCTCGTCTTCGAAGGCATCCGGTTCGAACCCGTCCGGCGTCCGGAGAACGAACCTCGGGTTGATCCGCTCGTCGTCGTGGATCCTCGGAAAGCCGGAAAGCGCGGAAACACCCGGAACAACCTCGCGGACTTCCTCCTGCACGACCGAATATCGGATTCCGCTTTCCGAAAGGAAATGCTCGTCGAAGTCGTTGCCCAGAAACGAGCAGCCACTCTTCCCGTACCCGTACTTCTCCCGGAAGAACCCCGGACCGACGACGAGTTCGAACGACCGGGTCATTCCGGCGAGCGCCCGCAGGCCGCCCGAGTGGTCGTAGTGACCGTGGCTGAGAACGACGAAAGCGACGTCCGAAAGGTCGATTCCGAGATGCGCCGCGTTCTCGAGAAATGCCCCGGATTGTCCCGTATCGAAAAGAATCTTTTTTCCGTCCCGCTCGACGCAGAACGAGAGTCCGTGTTCGCAGCGCAACGCGTGATGCTCTCCGGGAGAGTTTTCGATCAGCGTCGTGATGCGCATCGTTCGCTCACCTTCCGATCCGCTCCGTATCCCGCATCCCGGCGGGCTGTGGCCGCTCCATGGATGCCCTGATGTCTTCAAGCGCGTTGTTCAGGTGCAACGTCATCCTCCGTTCCGCCGCCTCCGGATCCCCCCCTCCGATTGCCTCGAGGATCTCCCCGTGTTCATCCACGGTCTTCAGCACGCGCCCCGGTATGTGCAGGCTCGTGATCCATCCCTCCGGCAATGATTTCGTCATCGTTCGCATCAGGTAATAGAGCGTTCTGTTGGTCGTGGCCCGGGCAATCCTTCGGTGAAAGGTCTCGTCGGCCTGGATGAGCGTCGGAATATCGCACGCCGCGCCCCGCGCATTCGAGACGAACGCGTCGTGCGCCCTCCGTATGTGTGCGACCGCTTCGGCGTCCGCCTTTTCGGCGGCGAGCCGCGCGGCCTGCGGTTCGATGATGAGGCGGACCTCGAAATGGTCCAGAATGGAGGTTTCGTTGTTCCTGAGCCAGCCCGCGAACGGATCGGAACGATCTTCGGAGGGGTTCGCGATGAAAATGCCCTTCCCGTGGCGCACGACGACGCGCCCCGTCACTTCGAGGATCCGAACCGCCTCCCGTATCGAGGAGCGGCTGACCTCGAGCTTCGCGGCGAGTTCGTTTTCCGAGAAGAAACGGTCGCCAGGGGCGAAACGGCCCCCCGCTATCATCGTCTCAATGGCGTCGATCACACGGTCGGACAGGCGGATCCTCGGTATCGGTCCCATGGTCACGCTCGCACGGATGTTTTTTTGAGTCGATCCTGTGAAGTCGTCTACTCTTCAGACAAGTTGAATTCTACCGTCACGTCCTTGCGACGTCAAGCTCGCGGAAGATGCGCAGGGAAGGTCAGCGGACCAGGCGATATCCCGCCCCGTACGCCGTCAGCAGGTGACGAGGCTCGGAAGGGTCGTTCTCGATCTTCTGCCGCAGTCGCACGACGTGCTGGTCCACCGTGCGCGTCGTCACCTCGCACGAAATGCCCCAGACATCTTCGAGAAGCGTGTTCCGGTCCACGACGCGCCCCTCGTGCGCAAGCAGGAAGCGGAGCAGCGCCGCCTCCTTCGGCGTCAACGGGAAATCCGTCCCGTCCGGTTTTCTGCCGCGGAGCGCGGCGAGATCGAGTTCGACGGAGCCGAGCGTCACGAGCCCCGAGTCTTTTCCTCCATCCCTCGGAAGCGACGACGCGAGGGCGCCGCGCCGGAGCGCCGAATGCACGCGCGCCAGAAGTTCGGCGATGCCGAAGGGCTTCACGATATAGTCGTCGGCGCCGCGTTCGAGGCCGATGACCTTGTCGATCTACTGCCCCTTCGCGCTCAGCCTGACGAC
>CALFXN010000617.1 GCA_937957815.1 uncultured Synergistales bacterium | reverse complement strand
CCTCGGAAGCCTGTATCTCTCCGGGCTTCTGGCGGCCGTATTCGTCGTGCTCCTGGGATTTGTCCTCTGGTTTTCCCGCGACCCGGAGCGCGTTCCTCCGGAAGACGCGGACGTCTGGGTCGTCCCCGCGGACGGGAAGGTCGTCGAGGTCCATGAGGCCGACGTCCCCGGACTCGGGACGATGCGAAAGGTGGGGATCTTCATGTCGCCGCTCGACGTCCACGTGAACCGATTTCCGTGCCGCGGAACCGTAACGGCGCTCGAATATGTCCCGGGGAAGAAATGGATGGCGTTCGCCCCGAAGGCATCCGAGGAAAACGAGCGGATGCTCGTCACGCTCGAAACCGGAGCCGGGCCCGTCAGACTCGTTCAGATCGCCGGGTTTCTCGCGAGACGCATCGTCTGTCGCCTCGCGAAGGGAGACGTCCTCGACCGGGGCGCCCGGTACGGAATGATCAAACTCGGATCCAAGGTTGACGTCTATGTCCCTTTGAGTGTAAAGTTGTCTGTCAGAATCGGTGATCGCGTATCGGCCGGTCAATCTGCTCTGGGAGTGATGGGACATGAAAATCATGAAGCGTAGGCGGCATATCCCCTTCCGCGAAATTGCGCCGAATATGGTGACCAGCGGGAACCTGCTCTGCGGGATGCTCTCGCTGATCCTCGCGATTCACGGAAGCTTCGTCCCGGCCGCGTGGCTGATCTTCGCAGCAGTGTTCTTCGACTTCATGGACGGCAAGGTCGCCCGGAGTCTCGGCGGCGGAAGCCAGTTCGGACTCGAGTTCGACAGCCTCGCCGACGTCGTGAGTTTCGGCGTCGCGCCGGCCGTCCTGCTGTACCTCGTCTATCTCAAGGGGTTCATGGGCGTCTCCGGCGCGCTCGTCGCGTCGTTTTTCGCTCTTTGCGGCGCCCTGCGCCTCGCCCGCTTCAACGTTATCCACGTGACCGGCCACTTTCAGGGAATTCCGATTCCCGCAGGCGGCCTGTTCGTCGCGTCGTTCGTCATCGCGGGGGTACGTCTGGCGCCCTGGATGGCGATGATCCTGCTTGCCGCGGTCGGAGTCCTGATGATCTCGAGCGTTCCGTACGGGAACCTCAAGGGGATCAGAAAGGGACAGGGAGACAGGAAGAAATTCCTCTTCCTCTTCTCTCTCGCCGTCGCGATCTTCGCCTTTCTCCGCTCGGCCGGGCCCCTGACGGCGATTACGATCTACGTCGTCAGCGGACTCGTCGGCTTCGACTGGGGAAAGTGGCTCTCGCTTCCGACGGTCGCCTCCGAAGACGACGAGACCGCCGAAGACCACATGTAGGTGGATGCGGCCTCTCCTTCGGGAGAGGATCGAATTGATGGAGCAGCTCCCGGGGGCCCGGTTTGTCGGGCCCCCGGACTTTTATCGGAGGTGAACGAAGTGGAATCGCTCTACAGAGGGATCGCCCTGAGCATCGCGGGAACGGATTCGGGGGGCGGCGCCGGAATACAGGCGGATCTCAAGACGTTCGCGGCGTTGCGTGTCTTCGGAATGAACGTCATTACCGCGATTACCGCGCAGAACAGCCTGATGGTGTCCGACATCGAAAATCTCTCGCCGAGGATCATTACCGCGCAGATGGATGCAGTCTTCTCCGATTTCACCGTGAACGCGGCGAAGACGGGAATGCTGAGCCGGGAGGAGACCATCCGCTGTGTCTGCGACGGTGTGCGCAGGCACAATGTCACGAAACTCGTCGTCGATCCCGTCATGATCGCCCAGAGCGGCGCGTCCCTGATCGACGCGAACGCCGTCGAGGCGCTCCGGGAGGAGCTCCTCCCCCTGGCGCTGCTTGTCACGCCGAATGTCCCCGAGGCGGAACGACTTTCCGGACAGACGATAGCGAACATCGACGAAATGGCATCGGCTGCGCGAATCATCGCCGGGTTCGGGCCGAAGGCCGTTCTCGTCAAAGGCGGACACATGATAACGGGAGACGTCGTGACGGACATCCTGTTCGCGAACGGGACGATCACGCGTTTCGATTCGCCGCGCGTCCCGACGGACAACACCCATGGAACCGGCTGTACGCTGAGCGCGGCCATCGCGGCCGAGCTCGCGGCTGGCGGCGACCTGCCGGAGGCCGTCCGCAGGGGGCGGCAGTATCTCATGCTCGCTCTCAGACGCAGCTTCCGACCCGGCCACGGGGCCGGTCCGCTCGGGCACGCGGTCCTCGCGCCGTGGCTCGTCTGACGCTCCCGGACTCTTCCTGGAACTTCGAGCCCGAGACGGGGGACATCTGGGGCGCGATCCGCCCTGGACGTCCCCTGTTGCACCATCTGACCAACCGGGTTGCGGCGCCTGTCCAGGCGCTCGCGGCGGCGGCGCTCGGCGCGAGACCTCTGATGTCTTCCTTTCCGCCCGAAGTAGCCGGACTCGCCGCGTCGTCCGACGCAATCCTGTTCAATCTCGGAACGCCGACCGGAGAGGGATGGGATGCGATGCAGACGCTCATCCGCCACGAATGCTTCGGGAAGCCGCTGCTTCTCGACCCTGTCGGCGTCGGCGCGAGCGACACCCGGGCAGGACAGGCGAAGCGGATTCTGGAATCGGGTCTCGTCTCCGTCTGCAAGGGGAACGCCTCCGAGATTCGTTTTCTCGCGCGCGGGAGCAGCGGAATGCGCGGCGTGGACGCGGGCGACCCCGTCGAGGGGGAGAATGCCGGGATTCTGGCTCGGCGATTCGGCTGTATCGTCGCGATAACGGGACCTGAGGATATCGTCAGCGACGGGGAGCGAACGTGGAGGGTCCGGGGCGGCTCGGAGCTTCTGCCGTGTCTTCCGGCGAGCGGATGCCTTGCGGGAACGGTCATCCTCGCGTGTCTGGCCGTGAGAAGGATCGGAAGCGGGGTCCTCGCGGGGTTGCTTGCGCTCAAACTCGCCTCTGAACGGGCGGAACGGCGCGCGTCGGGAATCGGAAGTTTTCAGTCGGCCCTTGCGGACGCTCTCTGGAAGCTGGGGAGCGCGGACGCCTCCTCCGGAGTCGGTCGTCTCGCGTACGTCCGGCGGCTTAGTGCGTCATGACGTAGAGGACGACCGCCGCAAGTGCCACGAGCGACACGAGGACGACCATCGGGGCGAGCCACAGATCCCCGCGCGACCGGGAAGACGCGTCGGGAACATATCCGTCGTAGAGCAGCTTGATCTTGTAGTTCCCGTCGAGTTCGGCCATTCCCCTGAGCCCCTCGGCGATCGTGAAGACGAGGGAATAGCCCTTTCCGTCACGCGAGACGCTCTCGATATGCCCCGCGACGAGCCCGTCGAAATCGGCGCGGTTTTTCGCGATCATCTCGTAGATTCCCGATTCCTTCGGGAGCCTGACCTCTACCACGTCGCCCTTCCCGAGCCGCGACGCGTTCTTCCCCTCGACCGGATCGATGGCGGGCGTGCAGTTCCGGACGACGCTGACTGCATCCGAGACGGGATTTGCCGGTTCTTCCCTTCGTTCCTCCCGGGATGGCGCGACGGGAGGCGGTTCCTTCGTCCGGGCTGACAGAAAGGGCCGGAGCGCTTCCGTATCCTGCGTGTCGAACGCGACGTATACGATGGAACGGAGTCCCAGCTCCGAGTCGATGGCGGTCGAAATGACCGCCTCCATTTTTTTGTCTCCGGAAGGCGTTTCCGAACACTGTCTAAGGAGTTCCGGCGTTATGGTCCGCCGGAGGAGATCGAGAACGCGTCCGTAAAGGATCGCCGGCGGAGTGCCTGGGATCAGCCCTGAAGGTCCTGTCGCGCGCTCGGCGACGGCCGATGCGAACGATATGGTGTCGAGCGTGACGGAAAGGTCGTCGTCCGATTTCTCCTCGCCGATCGGGACGGACTGGAACGAAACGACGGCGTTCGGCGAGGAGATCGCGACAAAAAGCATCCGGAAGCGCTCGAGCTTTGTCTTCCGGATGGATATCTGACATTTGAGAACCGATAGGGCGCTGGATCCCTTGCCGTCGCGGGCTTCCATGGCATCGACCTCGATAGGACGGTGTGCTGTACGGAAAGTAGTATATCAGGAAGCCCGCAGACAGTCTCAGTTCTTTGCCGGATCCTCCCCCCGAATCGTGCGTCTCAGGATGCGGAGGACAGCGTATCCGATGATCGCTCCGGGGATGCTGCTCGCGAGAAACGCCGACTGGAGCGCGGTGAATCCGGGCGCCATACCGAGCGCGGGTCCGAGAAGGAGCGCAGAGAGAGTCGCGCCGACCGGTCCCGTTCCGAGCGGTTCGAGAAGGGCCGCCCAATCCTTTCGGAGAAACCTGTACGCGAAGCCGACGACAAGAGCTCCGGGGATGCTTCCGGGAAACGCGAAAAGAGTTCCGGTTCCCGTGATATTGCGTACGACGCTTGTCACGACGGCGGCTCCCGCAGCCCACCAGGGCCCCAGGAGAACTCCCGCGATCGCGTTGACCGCGTGCTGGAAGGGAAAGCATTTCGTCGGTCCGACCGGAATCGAAATTCCGGAGAGGAGCACTGCCGCTGCGGCCAGGAGCCCGGCGATGCACGTTCTCCGGACGAGCGCTGGATCAGTTGTCCTCGACGAGAGCATCGACGGACACCTCCCGTTCGATCAGCCCGGCCCTGAACGCGAAAGCCGCGAACTCCTTCCACCTGTCGCGGTCGAAGCGCTGCGACACGGCGTACTGCGGGAGCGTGCGCCGGAAAGCCTCCCGCTCCATGTCGCGGGGGGCCTCCGGGACTGCCGCGAAGTATAGTTCGAGCGCTTCGTCGGGGTGTTTCCGCGTCCACTCGATGCCCTTCGCGACGCACCCGACGAAGCTCCGGACGACCGCGCGTCGCGCGGCGAGAGTCTTCGCGCCGGCGACGACGATCAGTTCGTCGTAATCGGGAATTCCGTACTTTTCGAGCTCGAACCATTGTGGGGCAAGGTTCTTGTGTTCGAGTTCGACGGTTTCGTAGTTCTTGAAAGGACCCATGATCGCGTCGACGGCACCCGTCGCGAGCGAGGGAACGATCGTGAATCCGACGTTGACCGCCTCGTACCGGGTGATTCCGTTTCGTTCGGCGAAGGCCTTCAGGAGAACGTCCATCATTCCGGGAACCGTGTAACCGATCTTCTTCCCCGTGAGGTCCGACGGTTTTTCGATGCCCTTTCCCTTCAGGAAGAGAAGCGTCGAAAGCGGGTGACCGACGAGGCGCCCGACGGCGCGGACTTCGATTCCGGCAGAAGCCGCCACGATCATCTGGGGCTGATATCCGACAGCGAGATCTACCTGCCCCGCTGCCGCGAGTTTCAGCGCGTCGGCGGTCTCTGAAGGAGACAGGAATTCGGCGTCGATGCCTGCGTCCCTGAGGAAGCCTTTGTCGCGGGCGACGTACAGCGGCACATGGTCCACGTTCGGGAACCAGTCGAGCATGACCGTGAGCTTTTCGGCCGCCCACGTCTCGGTGTTCGTCGCCGCCATGGAAAGAGCGAGCGCGAAAACCAGAAAAAATCTTTTCATAAACGTATCCCTCCCTTGAATGAGGCGTACCCGCTTCTTCCGGTGCGGATGCGCCGGTTTCCCTACGACTTCCACGTGACGATGGAACGTTCGAGTTTTCCGACGAAGGCCCAGAGCGCGAGACCCATCGCGGAAAGCCAGAGGATGGCCGCGAAAACGAGATCGACGGACATCCTCGCGTTCGCCTGGATCATCAGGTACCCCAGCCCCCTCTGGGATCCGACCCACTCTCCGATAACCGCGCCGATCGTCGCGACGGAAACCCCGACCCTGAGTCCCGAAAAAAAATACGGAAGCGCGAAGGGCCAGTACAGACGCCGCAATGTGGTCAGCGGAGATGCCCCCATGAGGCGAAAGAGCGTCCGGAGTTCCTCGGGGCAGCTCCGGAAGCCGTGGAGGAGACTCACCGTGATCGGAAAGAAGATCACGATCGCGGCCATGACGACCTTGCTTCCGATGCCATACCCGAACCACACGATCAAAAGCGGGGCGAGTGCGAAAACCGGTATGGCCTGCGACGCGACGAGGAACGGCGCGAGTCCCCGGTCGAGGGAGGGCGAGAAGAACATCGCGACGGCGAGCGGCAGGGACAGTGCGAGCGCGAGCGCGATGCCGAGAAGAATCTCCCCGGCCGTGACGATCGAATGCGAGAGCAGCAGCGGGGATTTCGCGACGGCCGTCCCGAGAACGCGGGATGGAGGTGGCAGGATATACGACGGAACGCCCGTCGCCCTGACCGTGCCTTCCCAGAACAGGCAGAGCGCGGCGACCAGAAGGAGCGGCGGAAGGACGCGGCGCATCACGGCGCCTCCGCCGCGGCACCCGGCTCGAGCGCCCCGAGGATTCGTTCGCGCAGCGCGACGAATTCCGCGCACGCCTCGGACCTCGGCTTCGGGAAATCGAGGCGGATGTGTTCGCGGATCCTCATCGGCCGCGTACCGAGGATGTAGAGATCGTCCGCAAGAAGAAGGGCTTCCTCGACATCGTGCGTGATCATGAGCACCGTCTTTCCGAACTCGGACTGGAGCAGCATCAGCAGTCGCCGCAGCGAACGCCGCGTGATCGCGTCGAGCGCTGAAAGCGGTTCGTCGAGAAGGACGCACTCGCCGGACATCATCAGCGTCCGCGCGAGCGCGCAGCGCTGACGCATTCCCCCGGATACGGCCGCTGGCGGAAAGCTTTCGAACCCGGCGAGCCCGAGACGTTCGAAAAGCCGGCGGGCCTCATTG
>CALFXN010000616.1 GCA_937957815.1 uncultured Synergistales bacterium | reverse complement strand
GCCGGGATCATCGCCGCGGAACTCGGACTGGGCGAAGAACTGGCGCGGCGGGCCGGCTTGCTGCACGATATCGGAGAGGCGGTCGATCACCAGGTCGAGGGACCGCACGCGGTGATCGGGGCCGACCTCGCGAAGCGCTTCAACGAATCGTCGAGCGTCATCAACGCGATCGCGTCGCACCACGAGGATGTTGAACAGCAGAGCGTCTACGACGTCATCATCGCGGCCGCCGACGCGGCGAGCGCGTCGCGACCCGGAGCGAGACGCGAAAGCCTCGACGCGTACGTTCGCCGTCTCGAGAAGCTCGAAGACCTCGCGAAGTCGTTCAACGGCGTCAGCAAGGCCTACGCGATCCAGGCCGGCCGCGAGGTCCGCGTGGTCGTCTCTCCGAACGTGACGGACGACGGTCTCGTTCACAAGCTGGCTTTCGACATCGCGCGCAAGATCGAGGACGAGATGAAATATCCCGGGCAGATCAAAGTGACCGTGAGTCGGGAAACCCGCGCGACGGAATACGCGAAATAGCGTCTCCAGGACGATGCGGGTTCTGTTCGTCAGCGACATCGTGGGGCGTCCCGGCAGGGAATGCCTCGCCGAAGGATTACCGTTTCTGCGGAAGAAGTACGGAGACCCCGATTTTCTGGTCGTGAACGGCGAAAACGCGGCGGCCGGCCGGGGTCTGACGGTCAGGATTCTCGAGGACCTTTTTTCTCTCGGCGTCGACGGAGTCACGTCGGGGAATCATATCTGGGACAAGTCGGAATTCGTCCCGCACCTTTCCGAATCGGCAAGGGTGATACGTCCCGCGAACTACCCTCCGGCATGTCCCGGACAGGGTGTCATGCGCCTCGACAGGAACGGAAAGACGCTCGTTGTTCTCAACCTTCAGGGACGGGTGTTCATGCCGCCCCTCGACTGTCCGTTCAGGGGCGCGGACGAGATTCTCCGGACGATCGGGGATCCGTGTATCCTCGTGGATTTCCACGCGGAAGCGACATCCGAAAAGCGCGCGATGGGGCTTTATCTCGACGGACGCGTCTCGGCAGTCCTCGGAACGCACACGCATGTCCAGACGGCCGACGAGGAAGTACTTCCGGGCGGAACCGCGTACATCAGCGACACGGGAATGACGGGAGGGCATGGCGGTGTCATCGGGATGAAAGCGGAATGCGTCCTGCCCCGGTTTCTGACCGGAATGCCGAGCCGGTTCGAAGTGGCGGATACGGGTGTCCGGCTCGAGGGCGTCTTTCTGGAGATCGACGACGAATCGGGGCGCGCCTGTTCGATCGAGCGCGTCCGCTATGTCGTTGGAGAGGGAACGAACGGGCACGAAACTCACGCGTGACCGAAACCGAATGTCGCGGAGGGCCGGTCGGAACAACAGACCGGCCCTCCGGGTCTTTGCCGGTGGGCGCCGCTTCAGCAGATCCGGGGAAGGATCTCCCCCACGGGCATATCGACGACGCGGTGTCCGCCGATGGCTGTCCGTATGCCGACGATGCCGGGATGTCCCTCCGTGGCGACGCCGATGTCGGCCGCCCCGTCGCACGACGGGAACGCCGCGAGCCGCGAAAGGACCGTTTCGGCTTCCGCCGCCCCGACCGCGACGACCATGCACCCCTCGCAGGCCAGATACAGAGGATCGTACCCCAGGATATCGCAGACGGAGAGGACATCCGGATCGGACGGAAGATCGTTCTCCCGGATCTCGATGCCCAGGCGCGCGCCCTCGGCCCATTCGCACAGGACGGTTCCCATGCCGCCGCGCGTGCAGTCCCGCATGCACCGGAGTCCGGCGATGTCAAGAAGCGAGCTGGCAGGTTCCCAGAGCGGCGCGCAGTCGCTCGCGAGTCCGGGGACGTCGAGGCCGAAGCGCTGCGCGGCAATGGTGGCTCCGTGGCGTCCGAACGGCCGCGACACGATGATATGGTCCCCGGGACGCAGCGCGTTCATTCCGAGATCCCGTTCCGAGACTCTGCGTCCGGTCGCGCACGTCGTGACGAAGAGTCCATCCGCGGTCCCGCGCGGAACGACCTTCGTGTCGCCGCATACGAGCGCGATCCCGAGTTCCGAACAGACGCCCGCGGCACTTCGCATATACCCGAGGATCTCCTCCTCGCGGACCCCCTCCTCGAGGACGAGGCCGAGGGCGATCCATTCGGGGCGGACGCCTCTTACGGCGAGGTCGTTGACGCTGCCGCAGACCGAGAGCTTGCCGATATCCCCTCCTGGAAAGACGCGGGGGGAGACGGTGAAGCCGTCGAGCGTGACGGCGAATCCTCCCGGGAGGTAGGCGCAGTCCTCGAAGGATTGCGCGGATCCGAAAGAGGGGAATTCCGCGGCGATCCGGCGGACGAGATCGTTCGTCAAGCGTCCGCCGCTTCCGTGTCCGAGCGTCAGATAGTCTCCCACGAGACGGACCTCCCTTCGTGGAAGCGGAAATATGCCCCGCACGTCCCTTCGCTCGACACCATACAGGGGCCGACCGGCGCCGTCGGGGTGCAGGCGTTCCGGAAGAGCGGACACTCCGGCGGCGTGATGCGTCCGCGCAGAATGTCGCCGCACCGGCACCCCGGCGGTTCGGGCGGCTCGGAAGCGGACAGGCCGAGTCGAGAAGCGGCGTCGAACGATTCGAACGCCGGCGAAAGACGGAACCCCGAACCCGGAATCCGGCCGAGGCCGCGCCACGTCGTGTCGCACGGGACGAAAACGGTGTCGAGGAGGGCGAGAGCCCGTTCGTTTCCTTCCGGCCTGACGGCTTCCGGATAGACGGAATGAAGTTCCGCAGAACCGTTCGATACCTGGATCGCGAGGTCGAGAACGGCGAGCAGGATGGAATCCGCAGAGAAACCGGCGACGACGCAGGGACGCCCACAGGCGGCGGCGACGAAGGCGAACGGCTCGTGTCCGAGGATGACGCAGACGTGCCCGGGCAGGATAAGGGCGTCGATGCCGAGATCCCTGTCGTCGAGAAGCGCGCGGACTGCGGGCGGCGTCCTTTTGTGAAGGCAGAAAACGGACAGATTGTCGATGTGGCGTTCCGATGCCGCGGAGAGCATCGCGGCGGTCGCCGGAGCCGTCGTCTCGAAGCCGGCCGCGAGGAAGACGACATGTCTCTCCGGGGAAGACGCGGCAATCGAAAGCGCGTCCATGGCGCTCGTGACGACACGGACATCGCGCCCCCTCGCGCGGGCGTCGGCGAGCGAGCCGCGCGACCCGGGCACGCGAAGCATGTCGCCGTAGGTCAGAATGACGGAATCCGGAATATCCGCCAGGGAGACCGCGCTGTCTATCTGGCCCTGCGACGTGACGCATACGGGACACCCCGGTCCCGAGAGCAGCCTGAACCTCTCGGGCAGGACGGAACGCACTCCCGAACGGAACGCGGAAACCGTATGGGTTCCGCAGACCTCCATGATCTTCAGCGGGAGGTGCGAATACTTCCGGAGGGTGAGAAGAATGTCCTCCGCGGACGGATGCGGTCTCACCGGAGTCGCCTATGCCTTCGCGCGGATTTCGTCGAAAAGACGAAGGAGTTCCTCGGAATCTCTTTCCTCGAGGCGTTCTATGGCGAACCCCGCATGGACGAGAACGACGTCGCCCACATCAAGGGCACCGACGAGATCCGTCCTGATTTCGGTCCGGACCGAACCGGCCCGGGCGACGCAGAGACGATCGCCGGTGATGGTTTCCACTGTGTACGGAACGGCAAGACACATACGTTTCCCTCCCGGTTCGTATTCTACTCGTTCCCTTCCGAAAGGCAACCGGAGATACAGTATTGTCATACGCTACAACAAAAAACCATCATGAGGGCCTTTATTCACGATTCTTGAATCAGCAACTCCCGGAAAACTGTGAATAGATGTATAATCACTTGCGTCAGGCGAAACGTCGGGAGAAAGGAGGGCAGCGACTGGTTTTTCCGAACATTATGTAAATTTATCAAGACTATGGGAGGGATACCGCAGTGACCGAACAGAGAGAGCAATGGGGGAGCAAGCTTGGGTTCATCCTTGCCGCGGCAGGTTCTGCAGTAGGTCTTGGTAATATCTGGCGTTTTCCGTATATCACCGGACAAAACGGCGGAGCTGCTTTCGTCCTTATCTACGTCGCAATCGTGTTCATCATCGGGTTCTCCGTCATGCTCGCGGAGATGGCGATCGGCCGCAAGGCACAGCTGAACGCGGTCGGTTCGTTCGAAAAGCTCAGGGGCGGCCTGTGGCCGATCGTCGGCTGGATGGGCGTCGCGGCAGGGTTCATCATCCTGTCATTTTACTGCGTCATCGGCGGATGGACCATCAAGTACACGATATTCTCCTTCTCCGGTCTCATGGACGTCGCAGCTGCCGGAAAGACCGGAGACGTCTTCGGAGCGTTCGTGACCAACACGACGCAGGTCGTCATCTACCAGGCGATCTTCATGTTCGCTACGATCTGGATCGTCTACAAGGGAATCGGCGAGGGAATCGAGCGCTACTGCAAGTTCCTGATGCCGGCGCTCTTCGTGATCCTGCTCGTTCTCATCGTCCGTTCCGTGACGCTCCCCGGCGCCGAAAAGGGCCTCGAGTTCTACCTCAAACCCGACTTCTCCAAACTGTCGGGAGGAAGCCTCGGAGCGGCGCTCGGGCAGGCTTTCTTCTCGCTGTCGCTCGGAATGGGGTGCATGATCACCTACGGGAGCTACGTCGACAGGAAAACGGTCCTTCCGAGTTCGGCGATCCAGGTCTGCACGATCGATACCATGGTTGCGCTTCTTGCCGGCATGGTCATCTTCCCGGCGGTCTTCGCGTTCGGCGTCGACGCCGGCGCGGGCCCCGGCCTCACGTTCGTGACACTCCCCGGAGTTTTCTCGAAAATGCCGGGCGGAATGATCTGGTCGGCGCTCTTCTTCATCCTGCTCTTCATCGCCGCGATCACGTCGTCGATATCGCTGCTCGAAGTCGTCTGCGCGTACTTCATCGACAAGGGCTGGTCCCGTCCGAAGGCCGCATGGATCATGGGGATCATCATCTTCGCGATCGGGGTTCCTTCCGCCATCTCCCTTACGGGGAACCTCAAGGTTGCGGGCAAGGACTTCCTCGACGCGATGGATTTCATCTCGTCCAACGTCTTGCTGCCTCTCGGCGGCGTATTCATCTCCCTCTTCGTCGGCTGGTTCTGGACAGACGACGCGAGGAAGGAAGTCTCCAACAACGGCGAGTACTCCTTCGGGCTCATGGAGCCGTGGATGTGGGTCTGCAAGGTTCTCGCCCCCGTCGCCATCCTCTATATCTTCATCACCGGTCTGAAGTGGTAGCGCCGGAGTATTGCTGATTCTTTTTCCGGAATATCGAAAAGGGCGCCGTCCGAAACGGGCGGCGCCCTTTTTCATGTGAAGCTCTCCTCAGTTTTCCCGAAGAGCGCGTAATGCCTTTGCAGAAGCTGCGATAATGGATTGTCCCGAACCAGGATGCGGAGCTAACGCCCCGATTCGGACGGGACGTACCACGAAACGCAATTCTCTTTCCGTTTCGGGGCGCGCAGGGTGAATGTCGGGTCGGTCCGGCCAAGCGTAACGGAGTAGTAGGGGACGTACCCTTCGGGGATTCCGAGGAAGCCGATGGCGTTCCGGTCGGCGAAAAAGAACGCCGTCAATCCTATCCAGCAGCTTCCGACGCCGAGGGATGTCGCGGCGAGGATCATATTCTCGATCGCCGCGGAGCAGTCGACCTTCGGGCTCAGGATCCCTCCGGGGACCTCGCGACCCGATACGATGACAACGGTCGGCGCGTGGTAAAACACATGGAAGTTTTCGTTGTTTCCCATGTCGCGGACCCATCCGATGTCGCTCCGGCCCATTCGCTTCTTCGTCTCATCGTTGATTCTGTCGAGCGTCGCGGCATCCTGGACGACGAGAAAGTGCCACGGCTGCTCGTTATGGCCGCTCGGCGCCCAGAGGGCCGCATCGAGGATTTCGTCGAGAAGTTCGCGCGGAAGCTGTTCGGACAGGTACTTCCGGATACTGCGTCTGTTCCGGATTGTTTCCAGGATCTGGTTCACGAGAATCACCCTCCTTTTGTGCAATGGGAATTCGCGTATCATACACCCGCGAGAAATCTTTCTCCGCGAGGATATCGCGGAGCTTCCCGGCACCCGCCGGCAGGGTCTCGTTCCGCAGCTCCGCGAGTGGAATCCATACGCCACTTCCCGAAGGAGAGATTTCGTTCGATTTTCCGTGCTCGCGGCGGAGGAGTACGCCGGTCAGACGGATGCGGTGCGTCGTGAACGCGTGTGAAACCGGTCCGATCCGTCCGATTACCGTGGGGTCGGGGCAGTACGACGATGCGATCCGGAGTGCGGCCGAATCGGGAGTATCATCCGCTCCGAGCGGTTCCCACGGGAACTCCGTCATGCCGGCCCAGAGCCCGGAATCCGGTCTTCGTCGAAGGAGAACCCTGTCGTCGTCGAGCACGATCGCGGCGACGGCATTTTCCGTCGTTCGCTTTTTTCGCACGACTGCGGCTCTTTTCGGAGTGCGCGCGTTCGCTCGGCCTTTGCAGGTTGCCGCCACGGGGCAGATTTCGCACGACGGACGGACTGGAGTGCAGACGAGCGCTCCGAGGTCCATGATCGCCTGGTTGAACGATCGGGCATCGCCGTCAGGGATGAAATCCGCGAGGAAGTCCGATACTTCGCGGTCGTTCCGGAACTCGCGTCCCCGGATACGGGATGCGACGCGGCGCGCGTTCGCATCCACCGCCGTCGCGGAACGGTTGAACGCGATGCTCGAAATCGCCCCCGCCGTATAGGGACCGATGCCCGGAAGCGAACGCAGTGATCCGGAGTCCTCCGGTATTCGTCCTCCCAGCGTCGTATCGATCGCCCGGGCGGCACGGAGGAGATTGCGGCAGCGGGAGTAGTACCCGAGCCCCTCCCAGAGCTTCAGCACCTCCGCCTCGTCGGCGTCCGCCAGCGAACGGAGCGTCGGAAACCGTTCGATCCACCGCAGGAAGAAAGGAACGACCCGATCCACCTGCGTCTGCTGCAGCATGAACTCCGACACAAGGGTACGGTACGGATCGAGGGTCCGCCTCCAGGGAAGATCGCGTCCGCAGCGACGGAACCACGAAAGGAGCGGGGTCGTGACAGTCTCTTTCGGAGAGCCGGATTTCATCGCGACAGGAACCAGATCCCCGCGACGACCATCGCGATTCCGACCGCCTGGGTCATCCGCAGGCTTTCGCCGAAAAGCGCGATCGAGACGACGGCGAGCGTGACCGCGATGCCGCCCGTGATGAGCGGATAGACGACGCCCAGCGGCAGTTTCGTCAGGGCGAGGCTGTACGTCACGAACGCCCCTCCGTAGCAGATCGCTCCGATGTAGATCGACGGCGTCCGCAACATGTGGAGCAGCGCGCCGCCGCCGGAAAGCGAGGTCATTCCGTGTTTCAGAAAGAGATTCGCGAGAACGTTCAGAAGCAGCGTTCCGATGACGTATCCCCAGGTCATGGTGTTCCTCCTTATAGAAGCGACAGGGTTTATCGGTGGAAACGAATCCGGCTTGGGAGTCGCGATCCGCACGGAACGACGCTTCCCGGGTCTCCCGAAAAAAACGAGCGAATGTGAGACACCCGCACCGACACGACATATAATACCAGTTGTACGGGATGGGGAATCGCGCTGAACGGGATGGAGGGACGATCGGAATGCGACGGAATGTCTGGCGACTGTGGGTTTCGGGGATTTTTCTGTGCGGTTTTGTGTGTGCAATGCTTGCTTGGGCTGAGGTTGCGAACGCGCTCACGTGGATTTCCGAGGAACGGGGAAGTTCGTTTCTTCTGTACGAAGGGGCGGAAATGGATTGCCTGTGGAAGAACGCGCGCATGAAAAACGCCGCGTTCCTGAGCGATACCGAGAGCGGTCTCCTGCGCGAAGCCGATCTCGCACTCCGGACGCTGACGCAGACCGTGACCGAGAAGTCCGAGCACCCTGTCAGCGGCGACATTCATTACTACGCAAGCCTCGACCCGGAATATTTCCCGGTGATCCCCGGGGCCGGACGGAAGTACCTCCGCCGGGCCGGTGAGACGAACGGCGAAATCGAGCGCTACGACCGGTACGATTTCTCGCGGATCGTCGACATGACGCGTTCCGTTCACGCGCTCTCGGTCGCCTACTTTTTCACGAGGGACGAACGCTACGCCGTACACGCTGCGACGCTGCTCCGGACGTGGTTCGTCGCGCCGGAGACCCGCATGCGCCCGAATCTCCGATTTGCGCGCGGCTTTCCCGGAGGTCCGAAAGGGCGCCCCGATGGGATCGAAGAAGGGGCTCTCTTCATTCCGCTCCTCGACGACCTCAGAATGCTCGACAGGTCGAACGCGTTGACCGGCGCGGACAGAAACGGACTGATCGGGTGGTTCGACGCGTATCTCGCGTGGCTCTCGAAGAGCCCGTTCGGGAAAAAAGCTCTGAAGACCCCGGGACGTCTCGGGGTGTGGACGAACGCGCAGATCGCCGTCTTCGCGGACTTTCTCGGGAAGCGCGAGACGGCGCGCCGGGCCGTTCTCTCCGGGCGGGGGCAGATCGACCGGAACATCGAGCCCGACGGTGTCCTGTCGCGTCAGGTGCTGTCGCCGAAGCCTCAGGAGGATGTCTTTTCGACGCTTGCGGGGCTGGTTACCCTAGCCCGGATCGGGGAGAAGACCGGAGTCGATCTCTGGGGGTATCGTTCGAAAGACGGCCGGACGCTGCGTGAGGCGTTCCGCCTTCTCGATCCGTATCTTGAGGGGGCGTCGCCGTGGCCCTGGGGGAAGAGCAACCGACCGTCGCTCGAAGCGTTCTCGAGATACCTCGCGATGGCGTCGTCCCGGTGCGGAGGGGGACGTTTCGACGCGGCGGTTCAGGCCATCCTCGGGGATTCGATGGGAGACGAGCGACTTTCGTCGGACTCGTTCCTCGGGTTGTTCTGCACCGGAAAGAGCGCCTTCCTGCGCCCGAAGAAGAATTGACGGGAAGGGGCGCGTCCGGGATAGCTCCGGAAGGAGGATGCCGGTCGTCCGGGTTGCGGGCGACCGGCATCTCTTTCGTGCCTCAGCGTCCGTGAAGCATCGGCGCCGCGATGAATGGGATACGCTTTTTCGTCAGCGCCTCGGCGGTCCTGTTGACGGCCGCGTGCTTCCCGAGGTAGTTGGCGAGAAGTTTCGGCATGTCGCCCGACGCGATGACCTCCGACTTGTCCCTGAAGTAGTCGAGGATATCCGACGGGTGATCGAGCGTCATTTCGAAATCGGGGTCTCCGCCCTCGTGCTTCGCCGAGATATTCGGAATCCCGCGCGCGACCTCGAGAAGATCGTCCCGTCTGCAGTACGGCTGCCGCACGATGCTCTTCCACGTTTCGGTGATATGGTGTTCGATTCGGACCTTGTCCTCGAGTCCGAGGAGCTTCCGGACCCTGCCGCAGAGCTCGAGATTCTCCGCATCGACGGAGTTCGACAGATTGAATCCGATCAGCGGCGTCGATCCGTCCTCCCGGGCGAACAATCGCGCCATCATGAGCGTCCAGAGGACCGCGTAGGGGTTGTCGTTCCCCATGAAGACGGAGATCTTGAACCGGATGTCGATCCCCAGGCGGTAGAGCAGGTACCCGAGGAAGACGGTACCCGGGTTGATGTTGAGGATCTCGTTGACGCCGTACTTCGTGTAGTAATAGAGCGCCTCGTCGATCCACATCAGGGGATGTCCGTTCGGCTGGCCTATGCCGCCGAAATAACCTGTGATCGTCTCCGGGCCGCCGAGATGGACATTCGAGCCGTCCGTTCCCTTCGTGTCGAGCGTCTCGACGAGGCTCGCGCCCATGATCCGCGCCGCCGCCCGGACCGCGATAATGTCTCCGTCGTCGCGTTCCTGCTCTTTCATCTTCCTGACGCGGATGAAACGCCCGGGCATGAGTTCGCGTTTGTCGATGGCCTGTCGGGCCTCCTCGATAACCCACGGGAAGTACTGCAGTGCGCTGATTTCCAGAGTCACGGCGCGGCTTTCGTCGAAGAACGCCCCCTGCGCTGCGTCGCCGAGAACCTTTTTCCGGTATTCGCCGATTCCGACGAAGGCGCCCCTGTCACGTTCCCGCATGAGCCATTGCAGATCCTCGAGGTAGGGAGAATCCATGTTGGCGAGACGGGCCAGCATGTTCGTCAGGCAGCCCGCCTCGGCCGCCTTCGCGTTGATCTCTTCGGGAGTGCCGTATTTCGACACGACGCGAAGCACATCGGCGATGACCTCGTTCGACGGATCCCCAAGAAAACGGTTGATCTCCTCAAGAACCGGAACCTGAATCGCAAAGCGATCCTGCAACATTTCGTTCCCTCCCCGTATCAGAATTCATCTCGCCGGATGAAACATGACAATCCTACGTCGGTATATCCGGCGGGTCAAGAGACTTTGATGCTTTTGTCGCAGTTTTTTGATCAAAGAGACGTTTTTACGGCGCTATTCGGACATGAGAATTCTTTCGTCTTCCAGGAGCGTCGATCTTTCCCTGCTCCGGAAAGTG
>CALFXN010000615.1 GCA_937957815.1 uncultured Synergistales bacterium | reverse complement strand
GCGACCGGCAGGGAAGGAAGGGATTTCAAATGAGGAAGACGTTACGGCGGCTGTTCGTCGGGTGTCTGGGAATCGCGCTCCTGGCCGGCGGATACATCTTCTACGCCGGTTCGAAGAGCAACGGCGACTCGGCGGCCTACACGACCGAACCTGTCGTCCGGGGGAACATCACGAGGGTCGTCTCCGCGACCGGCAAGATCCAGGCCGTCAACACGGTCGAGGTGGGAAGCCAGGTTTCCGGCACGATCAGGAAAATCTACGTCGACTACAATTCGTCCGTGAAAAAGGGGCAGCTCATCGCCGAGATCGACGCGAGCGTTCTCATGGCGAAGGTGAAGGAGTCCGAGGCGAACCTGAGTTCCATGAAGGCGTCCTGGGCGGAGTCAGCCGCAACGCTGAAGGAAGCCCGCCGCGAGTACGACCGTCAGAAGAACCTGTACGCGAAGAACTTCATCGCGAGGAGCGACCTCGAATCGGCTGAAACATCCTCCGCCACGGCTTCGGCGCAGCTTGCGGCCGCGAAGGCCAAGCTCGACGCGGCGCAGGCGACGCTCGAACAGAACCGAACGAATCTCGCCTACGCGCAGATCTATTCGCCCGTGAACGGAACGGTCGTCGGAAAGAACGTCAGCGAAGGGCAGACCGTTGCGTCGAGCTACCAGACCCCGACCCTTTTCACGATCGCCGAGGATCTGACCAAAATGCAGGTGGAAGCGGCCGTCGATGAGGCGGACATCGGGTATGTGAAGGAGGGGATGCCCGTCGGGTTCACGGTTGACACCTACCCGGAGGACACGTTCAAAGGGATCGTCCGGCAGGTCCGCCTGATGGCGACGACGACCGAGAACGTGGTGACCTACACGGTCATCATCTCCGCCGAAAACCCGAATCTGCGCCTGTACCCCGGGATGACGGCCAACGTCACGATCGAGACGGCGTCCGCCAAAAATGTCCTCAAGGTTTCGAACGCCGCGCTGCGCTTCAAATTCGCCGGATCGAACGGCGCGAAGAACGGAAACGGCTCGGGTTCGGGCTCAGGAAAAGCTGCGCAGGGCAAGGGAAGCGCCCGCCAGGTCGTCTGGGTCCTGCCGGAAAACAAGGACGCGGGAAGTATCCCGATGCGCGTTCCGGTCAGCGTCGGCCTGACCGATGGAAGCTGGACGGCGGTCTCGGGCGATCTCGCGGAAGGGGATCTCGTGGTGACCGGAAGCCGTTCGGACAGCGGCGGAACGGCTTCCCGCGCGAATATGCCTCCGAGGATGTTCTGACGATGGCGCTCATCGAGCTGCGGGATATCCGAAAGACATACGATCTCGGCGAAGTCCGCGTTTCGGCGCTCCGGGGAGTCTCGCTCGCGATGGAGCGCGGGGAGTTCGCGGCCATCATGGG
>CALFXN010000614.1 GCA_937957815.1 uncultured Synergistales bacterium | reverse complement strand
CGGCATGGCGGACCGATTCTGGGCCGGACGCTTCCTCGGCAAGGAAGCCCTCGGCGCAGTCTCGCTCGCGTCGCTCGCGATCTTCGTTCTCATCGGTTTCGCATGGGGTGTGACGATGGGATCCTCGATCCTCGTCTCGCAGGCGTGGGGAGCGATGGATGCCAAGGGCGTCCGCAGGGCCGTCGCGAATTCGTTCGTGGTCGGAGGTGTGCTCGCGCTTCTCTGTACGCTGCTCATCTCCGGTCTTTCCCGTCCGGTCCTCTCGCTCATGGGGACGCCGCCCGAAGTGATGGGGCAGGCCGCGGCCTATCTTTCCGTGATGGGCGTCGGCGTCGCGCTGATCTTCGGTTTCAACCTCGTGAGTTCGATCTTCCGGGCGATCGGAGACTCCGTGACGCCGCTCAAGTTCCTCGCGCTCGCAGTCACGCTCAACGCCGCGCTTGATCCCGTCTTCATGCTCGGCTGGGGGCCGATCCCCGGGATGGGGGTCGCGGGCGCGGCCGCGGCGACGGTTTTCGCGGAAGGGATCGCGTTTTTCTGGAGTATCCGTTATCTGCAGCGGCAGGGAGGCGACGCCCGCGTCGTCATCGCGCGCGACACGATCGACGCGGGGATCATGGGGCGGATCCTGCGGCTCGGCCTTCCGACCGGGGTCCAGCAGGTTATCATCAGTCTCGGAATCACCGTGATCCAGTGGTTCATCAACGCGTACGGGACCGATGCGATCGCGGCCATCGGAGCGCAGATCAATATCGACAATCTTTTTTTCCTGCCGTCGATGAGTCTCCATCTCGCCGTCGCGGCGATGGTCGGACAGAACGTCGGCGCCGGGAGATTCGCGCGCGCGAGGCGGACCCTCGCCTGGGGACTCGTGTTCTGCGCGGCGTCGAGCCTGACGTTCGCGCTCCTGTCTCTGGTCGTTCCGGAAGCGCTGCTCCGGCCGTTCCTCCGGGAGGAGGACGCCGCCGCGCTCCGGATCGGCGTGAGCATCCTGCGGATCCTGGCGCTGCCGTACCTGTGCGTCACGGCGATGGTCGTCTTCAACGGCTTTTTCAACGGAACCGGCGACACGGCGGCCGCGATGGTCATGTCGCTCGTCAGCCTCTGGGGCGTCCGGATCCCATCCGTGTGGCTCCTGCAGTCGATCATGGGACTCGACGGAGTGTGGTGGGGAATCGCGGTCGGGTACGTCGGAAGCGTCGTTCCGGGATTCATCTACTACTCGCGCGGTTTTTGGCGTCGAAAGGCGCTCGCGTCGTACCGGTCGCACCACGCGGCCGTTGACAAGGGCGTCTAGCGGCCTTCCGGAACGCTCCGGAATACCAGTATTGACAGGAAGGGGAGGATCGCGTATTCTTTCCATGAACATATGAACACGTTTTCATACGTTCATGGAATTCCGGAGAGGATGTGACGAAAGTGGTGAAGCGTACCGCGGATTCCCGCGACGAATCCCGTACACGCGAGGCCATTGTGGAACGCGCGCGGGAGGACCTTCTCGACGATATGCTCGCGCTCGGGACAGCGGAGATCTTTCGCGTACTTGGGGACACGAATCGGATCAGGATCCTCCACCTGCTCTCGACGCGGGAGATGTGCGTCTGCGACCTCGCCGAAGCGACGGGGATCGAACAGTCGGCCGTCTCGCACAACCTGCGCCTTCTGCGTCACGCGAGAATCGTGCGTTTCCGCAGGGAAGGGAAGCAGGTCTTCTACACGCTCGACGACGATCACATCGCCGGACTGCTGCGCCAGGGCGTCGATCACGCGCGGCACGCGACGCTGAAAGGCGATGAGGACGAATGACGACGAACGGGATCAGCCGTTTCCGGGTGCAGGGCATTTCATGTCCGGATTGCGCCGAAAAGTTCCGGCGACGGGTCGCAGACCTTCCGGGCGTCCGGAGCGCGTCGCTGAATACGGTTCGGGGGACGATTTCCGTCGACGGGGTCGTGAGTCTCGAGCTCCTGCGGGAACTTGGGGACGAGGAGGAGTATACGATCACGCCGCTTGTCTCAGACGGCGACGCGAGGATTTCGCGCGAGCCCTTTCCCGCCGGTGCGGCGCTCAGGTCCGCGTTCGCGACTGCGGCGTTCGCCGTCGCACTCGCGCTGTCTTCGAACGGGGCCGTCGTCTGGGCGCGCGTCGCATACGCCTGCGCGACGCTTATCGGAGGAATCGACGTCTTCAGAAAGGGCCTCGCGTGTCTCGTCCGGCTGCACTTCACCGAGAGCGTCCTCATGGGTACGGCCGTCGCCGGAGCCATCGCGATCGGGGAGTGGTCGGAGGCGGCGGCCGTGAGCGTGCTGTTCTCTGTCTCGGATCTTCTCGAGGCGTGGAGCGCGGAGCAAACGCGTCGGTCGGTCCGCGGCCTTATGGACGCGGCCCCCGAAGAGGCTCGCGTTCTTCGCGACGGGGGCGAAGTCGTCATCCCGGCAACGGACGTCCGCCCGGGCGATACGGTGCTGCTCCGTCCCGGTGACCGCGTCCCCGTCGACGGGAAGATTCTTTCGGGACGTTCGGCCTTCGTCGAGGCGTCGATCACGGGAGAATCCGTTCCGGCACCGAAGGGCGAGGGGGACGACGTCTTCGCCGGAACGCTGAACGCGTGGGGGGCCGTATCGGTCGAAGCGACGGCGCCCGCGTCGTCGTCGACGCTCGCGAAGATCGTCCGGCTCGTCGAGGAGGCTCAGGCGAACCGCTCGCCCTTCCAGACGACGATCGAACGATTCGCGACCGTCTACACTCCGCTCGTGATGGCGCTCGCGGCGCTCGTCGCGGTCGTTCCGCCGTTTTTTTTCGGTCTTCCGTGGAACGCCTGGATCTACCGGGCACTGTCGCTCCTCGTCCTCTCGTGCCCGTGCGCGCTCGTGATCTCGACGCCCGCCGCCGTCGTCTCGGCGATCAGCGCCGCCGCGAGGTCGGGCGTCCTGATCAAGGGAGGCAGGGCGCTCGAGGCGATGGGGCGCGTGCGGACGATCGCGTTCGACAAGACGGGAACGCTGACGCGCGGACAGCTCACCGTCGAGGACGTCGCGTGCGTGTCCGCGGATCGGGACGAGGTCCTCGGAACGGCGGCCTCGCTCGAATCGAAATCGGCGCACCCGGTCGCGGAGGCCATCGTGGCGGCGTCCGGCGCTGTCGCCCGTTCGGATGTCCGCGACGTCCGCGAGGTTCCCGGACGCGGGATCTCCGGAGCGTGCGACGGGGGTGTCGTCAGGGCGGGAACGCTTCCGTGGCTCGAAGGGGAGGGCGTCGACGCGTCGGCCGCCGGAGATGCGGCCGGGGCGTTCGAAGACGCGGGGCATACGGTGGTCGCCGTCGCG
>CALFXN010000613.1 GCA_937957815.1 uncultured Synergistales bacterium | reverse complement strand
CGTTCGCTCCCGTCCAGAGCGCGAAGGAGCGCGTCCGGCAAAAGACCGATGCTTCGCGGCCCCGAAATGACGCATACCCAGGGAAATCGCCCGAGCATGTCCTGTCCGACGTTTTGCGCGATACACCCCGTGACCGCCACGACGGGGCGATGGGTCCGCCTCCAGGTTTCCGAATAACGCCCGAGATCGCTCCAGATCTTGTGTTCGGCCTTGTCGCGAATACTGCATCCCGTATAGATCACGACATCCGCGGCCGTTTCCTCCGATTCTTCCCATCCGGAGCGAAGCAACGCCGTCCGGAGCGTATCAGCGTCGTAGACGTTCATCTGGCATCCGTACGTCTTGAGAGAGAAACGACTCACTCTGTATCCTCCTGCATAACCCTGGTTCGCGGGATAGTGACATTCAAACTCAGATAATAACACGAATCCCTTCAGCGGTGATTTTCGTTCTCCCGAAGAGGTGTAGAATTAGAGCAAACGAATGCTACGGAGGTCCTGCGATGAATCGTTTCCTGTTCTTTTCCGTAACGTGCCTCGCGCTCATATCGATATCCTCTCCGGCATGCGAGGCAATCGATCTGCCGGATATTCCCGGGTGGACCGCCCCGCCCGCGACGATCCTGCCGATCGACCCCGCTTCGAAAGACAAGGGAGCCTGGATCCGGCGGCGCTACGAGGCGACCTCGCCCGTCCGGCATATCGATGTCCATCTCCTGACCGGGAGCGGACCGAACTCAGCGAAAGCAGGCACCGATTCCGTCGACGCGACCGGAACGCAATACTCCCGTTCCGACTTCCCCGTCGGTTTCGGCGCGACATATGATCGTACCCGCATCCTCGAACTCGAAGCCGTCGTGGAAGATTATCCATATGTCGGTGTAGCTCTGTCGCTCAGGGTATCCGGAAACGAGACGCTTGTTCTCGAAAGTGCGGGGGTAACGAGCGCGGACCTGATCCGTTTCGCGGGGGAGATTCTTCCTTCTCTCAGATAACGAACGAAAACAACGAACGGGGCCGGCAATCCGTTTCAGTGGACCGCCGGCCCCGTTTTTTTTGTTGTCGTTACTTCGCCGAAGCCAGTTCCCACTTTTTTCCGAGCTTCTCGAGGAACCCTTCCTTCTTCAGTTCATCGAACGCTTTCTTCACCGCTTCCTGGAGTTTCGTATCTTCCTTGTTCATCGCGAGTGCCATTCCGGTCTTCGAGATCTGCTCGAGAAACGCGACTTTGAGCTTCCCGACGAAGTTTTTGTTGTTCTTGAGGTTATCCTCAGTCACCGTGCTATCGACGACGGCGAAGTCGGCTCTTCCGAGGAGCACCTCGAGCAGCGCATCATCCGTCTTGGAAAAACGCTTGATTTCCCTGACGCCCTTCACGGATGTGAGGAACGAGTCCTGAATGGTCCCGGTCTGGACGGTTCCAATCCGTCCGGCGAGATCCTTCGTCGCCTTGATGTCCGCGTTTTCGGTCTTCACGACGATCGCGTCCGGCGTCGAGTAGTACGTCTCGGAAAACGCGACCTTCTTGGCTCGTTCCGCGGTCGCGCTCATCCCTGCCGCGATGATGTCAATCTTCTTTGTGAGCAGGGAAGGAATCAAGGAGTCGAACGCCGTGTCGACGATCTCGATCTTCTTGCCGAGCTTCGCTCCGACGGCGTTGATCAGATCGATGTCGAACCCGACTATCTCGTTCTTGTCGTTCCGGAACTCGAAGGGTCTGAATGTGGATTCAGTTCCGACACGAAGAACATCCCTGTCGAGTGCGGATTCGACAGCGCACGCGACGGAAGCGGAAAACAACATTGAGACGAGAAAGACAGAGACCAAGAGTTTCCTCATAATGCAGCGACACCTCCTATGAATTTCAATACATGTTCCATATATTTCGTAACTAAAGTTCCACAACGCGATCATTATACTCCGTCGGAAGGAGGTGTCAAGAAAAAAGGCCGCTCACCGAGCGGCCCGATCGTTTCCGATTCATTGCTATTCCTCAGGTTCGAACATATCCTTTCCAACCGCGCAAACGGGGCAAACCCATTCTTCGGGAAGGCTCTCAAAGGCCGTTCCGGCCTGAACGCCGGCTTCGGGATCCCCCTCGGCGGGATCGTAGACATACCCACACACGGTGCATACGTATTTCTTCATTGTTCGAGTCGCCCCCTGTCTGTAGTCGTCG
>CALFXN010000612.1 GCA_937957815.1 uncultured Synergistales bacterium | reverse complement strand
TTCGCGGTCTACGGCGAAACCGCTAGGGCCGGGCTCGTCGACTTCGTCGATGTCGAACTGGCCTACGGAGACCGGAAGATCCGCGCGGTTCACGACTCACTGAAAGAGTGCCCCGTATCGCTCATCGTCTCTTCCCACGATTTCGCCAAGACTCCTCCGAAGGAAGTCCTCTTCTCGACCCTTGCGGCCGAGATCCGAGCGGGGGCCGATGTCGCGAAGCTCGCAGCGATGCCCCGGACCGAGGAGGACGTTCTCGCCCTTCTTTCGGCGACTCTGTCGGCCCGGCGCGAGTTCCCGGACGTCCCGATAATCACGATGTCGATGGGAGAACTCGGCGCCGTGAGCCGGATCACGGGAGGACTCTTCGGGTCCGACCTGACGTTCGCCGTCGGCAGCAAGGCGTCGGCCCCGGGGCAGATCCCTGTTTCGGAACTGCGGCAATGTCTCGACGTCGTGTATCCGCCCGCATCCAGGTAGTACCGGTTTCCCGAAGAAACACATACTGAGAATACGACGGAGGTGCGTTCATGAAAAAGGATCTTGTCGCATACCAGCTCGTCAAATTCCTCGAGTCGAGGGGAATCGAGAAAATTTTCGGGCTCTGCGGACACACGGTCATCGGATTTCTCGACGCGCTCAAGGACAGCCGGATCCGTTTCATCTCGGTGCGCCACGAACAGATCGCGGCCCACGCGGCCGACGGATACGCCCGCGCGAAGGGATGCACGCTTCCCGGAGTCCTTCTGACGCATCTGGGGCCGGGGCTCGCCAACGCGACGACCGGCGTCGCTGAGGCCGGTCTCAACTCGATCCCGCTCGTCGTCATCGCAGGCGACGTTCCGAGCTGCTACTTCGGACGGCATCCGCACCAGGAAGTCAACATGCACGCGGACGCGAGCCAGTTCGAGATCTATCGCCCCTTCGTCAAGCGCGCGTGGCGGGTCGACCGTCCGGAGCTCCTGCCGGAAGTGATGGACAAAGCGTTTCGCCTTGCGGTCACCGGACGCCCCGGCCCCGTTCTCGTCTCCGTTCCGATGGATCTCTTCTCGATGGAAATCGACACGCGCTTCTTCGGGCTTGCGGGGTCGGAGGTTTCTTCAAGCACAGGCAGGCGCGAGGCGTTTTTAGGCAGGAACCGCTTCAACGCGCCGCAGGCTGTGATCGACGGGCAGTGCGACGGCAGCCAGTGCTACACCGGCAATCCCTGCGGCGCGTTGCAGACGCAGTTGTCCCTCGGCACGGGTGAGGAAAAGACGTTTGTCTTCCTGCTTGGCAACAAGCAAGCCGTTGAAGCGCAGGCCCTTTTGTCCCGTTATCATGCTGATCCAAAGGAAACAGTGGACGCCGAACTGGCCGCGTTGAAAGCCTATTGGTATGGAAAACTTGACAATCTGAAGAT
>CALFXN010000611.1 GCA_937957815.1 uncultured Synergistales bacterium | reverse complement strand
GCTGTCTTCTCGAAAGTTGGCATGAACCCGACGTCCGAACCGTTCAACTCCATCCTGAAGCTCGAAATGTCCCACTCACATAAGCCGATGAATCCGATGATCAACGCCGGGGCCATAGCGGTCGTATCGATTCTGCCCTTCGCGACGAGCGAGGAAAAATTTCGTGCGGTCTGCGGCCTTGTCAGAAGAATGTCTGCGAATCCTTCGATAGAGATGGATGAAAGGGTGTATCTCAGCGAAAAACGAACCGGGGACAGAAATCGCGCACTCGCATATTTCATGAAGAGCACGGGAGATATCGCGGGCGACGTCGAAGAGCATCTCGACGCCTATTTCAGGCAGTGCAGCATATCGGCGACGACGGACGACCTCGCCGTGATGGGGGCCACAATCGCTTCCGACGGAGTCTGTCCGATCGACGGGAAGTGGGTCGTCTCTCCATCCGTGTGCCATATCCTTCGGGCGATGATGGTTACGTGCGGAATGTACGACGGATCGGGAGAATTTGCGCTGAGGGTGGGCATACCGGCGAAGAGCGGCGTTTCGGGCGACATTCTCGCAGCGGTGCCGAGGCGCCTTGGGATCGGCGTCTGGGGGCCGAGTCTCGATGAAAAGGGCAATTCCCTCGCTGGGTTCGATTTTCTTGAATTGTTCGCACGAGAACTTGAACTTCGATCCATCTAGGAACATGCTGATGCGATGCGGCGACGGATGTTCAGGAAGACTGAAGGAGCCCGGAATACGTAGTGGGGAGGGAAGATGACGATGATTTCCCGTCATCTTCCCTCCCCGTTGATCGTCAGATCGTCAGGACACTCGTTTCGTGATGTCTGCCGCGAGACGCGTGATCCAGGGGAGAAGGTCGCGAATGACATCGTCAGTAAACCGCACGGAGGGACCCGCGACCGAAAGGCAGGCCGTCGCCTCCCCGCGAGGATAGAAGATCGGTACCGCGATCGATGTGATTCCTTCCTCGCGCTCTCCATAGCTGATGGCATACCCGAGTTCCCTGATTTCCCCGAGGTTGGCCAGGAAACGCTTTCTGTCGACGATCGTCGTCGCCGTGATCGAATGAGCCTTCGCCATTTCCCTCTCGACGATCTCCGCGGATGAGTACGCAAGAAGGCATTTCCCGGACGCTCCAGCCCACAGCTGGAAATGGTCGCCGGGGCGGACGACGCATCGCATGCTGAGCAAGCTCGGAACGTGTTCGTAGCATACTCGGCTCTCGCCCTCGATGCCGTAGAGCGATACTGCCTCTTTCGTCGCGTCCCGGATTTGGACCATGAACGGATAGGCGACCTTCTGCAAGCGAAAGTGGGCCCGTGCGACGCACCCGATGGAGTAGGTCCGGCTGCCGAGAGAGTACGATTTATCGTCGTTCCTGTCGAGAAAGCCCATCTTTTGCAGCGTCGATACGATACGGACGGTAGTGGACATCGGAAGATCCATCTTCCGGGAGATTTCCATAAGCGTGAGGGAGCTCGTATCCAATGTGTAGCATTGCAATATTAACAGTGCGCGCTCGACTGAACGTACGGAATCTCTGCTCGTTTCCGAAGTCATGAACGAACCTTCCTTTCAGAACCGCCCCCGTGCGATGCGTGCCCCGGATCACGGAGCGGAGGAATCCCTGGCGAAGAGCAGGGAAGCATACGATGTGTTCGTCCGGGAAACTGCGGGAACACGTCGCATGAAATATATCTCCCGCCGGAGGCGGCGTCTCAGGTTTCTTCCTACGCTCTCGGATCGACCGAGAGAATGTCGGCGACGGAGGAGTCGCTCGCCTGCATTACCTCGATGCAGAGCCCGTCCGGCAGTCTGATCCAGTTCCGTCCCTGCGGCATCTGCGCAGCTCCCCTGACGTACGCCTCGTCGAGCGCCGCTTCGAGATCCTCGACCATGATGCCGAGGTGTGCAATCCGTCCCTCGGGGCCGGCGAAGTCTGGATCCGATATCAGCAGCACTCCGCCGATCGTCCAGACCTGCTTCGGAAACTCCTCCGCCCCGTCAACCTTCCGGAGCGTCATTCCGAATACCTCCCCGAAGAACCGGATATGCCATCCTATGTCCTTCACTCGGACGGCGACGTGCTCGCAATACGACTTCTTCCCGTGAACCATGGCGTACCATCTCTCTTTCCGGGCGACGAATCCATCGGACCGCCGCCGTGTGGGGCTGACGTTGCCGGATCGTTCGACGTC
>CALFXN010000610.1 GCA_937957815.1 uncultured Synergistales bacterium | reverse complement strand
GGCGAAAGGATTTGAACCTTCGACCCCCTGCTCCCAAAGCAGGTGCGCTAACCAGACTGCGCTACGCCCCGATAAAAACAAAAAATAATGGTGGAGCTGAGGGGATTCGAACCCCTGACCTCTTCCGTGCGAGGGAAGCGCGCTCCCAGCTGCGCTACAGCCCCATCAAATCAACGGCGATATTGTAATGACGACGACACCGCTTGTCAAGCCACGGACAGGTGTCTTACAATGCGAACAATATCAAGGGGGGACATTTCATGAAGTTCGGTCCCGAAATCGTACATCTCTGGAAAATATCTCTCTGTCGCCGTTTTTGCAACCGGCAGATCGCAAGGATCGAGGCCGGATCCGAGTGGCTTGCCCTGCATTTTTCGGGAGAGGAATGGTTCTTTGTCTGTTGGTCTTCGCAAGGATCAGGCTGTTGCTCCGCCGACGATCAGACTTTGAAATCCCTCCTTCGTGAAGGCCATACCTCTTCTCTCAAAGAATCGTGCAGGGCACATCTTTCCGGCGCCCGCCTGCCTGAAGTGGAACAAGTCGGCAAGGACAGAATCCTTCGCCTCCGCTTCGAAAAGACGCTCGGCGCGGGCTTCATTCGCCCTGTTTCGTTATATTTCGAGTCCCTGGATCGATTTGCGAACCTTGTTCTGTGCGACGAGAAAAACGCTGTGATCGATGCCGCGAAGATTATTCCGGCGGGAACGCGAGATCGCACCATTTCTCCTCCGTTCTCCTACGTACCGCCTCCGTCCGTGTCGGGAGACGAATGCCTCGGAGAAAACGCGTCCGTTGACGATGTCGAACACATTGTCGGGTTCAGCAGAAGCGTACGCCGGGCCGTGCAACGGGAATGGGATTCCCATCCTCCTTCTTTCTGGAGCGACTCCTTTCGTAAAGGATATGTGGATGGCGATTCGTTTCTGAGACTACAGGTCCTCGACGGAAACTTAATCGCGTTCCCTGTTGTCTTCCGGGAGGCCGAAGAACTTCAGGAAAGAGATGCCCTCCGCGCTTCGGTAAGTTTTCTTTGCGATCCGGTTGTGCGCAGTGTCGCGAGAAGAGTCACCAAAAGCATTTGTTCGCTGATCGAGAGGGAAAAACACAGAAAACAACGTCTCCTCGACGGAATGCTTCGTCGGGAGATGCTTCTTTTGAAGGCTCCGGAGTATCGAATGGCCGGAGACGCGATTCTCGCAAACATATCGTCTCTTCGTAAGGGGATGGAACAGGCGATGCTCCCATACTGGAATGAAGATGGGAGCACGAGAGAAATTATGGTTTCTCTCGATCCAATGAAATCACCCCAAGACAACGCGTCTTTATATTATTCCCGGTATGCGAAGGCGAAAGGGAATCCGAACAACGTCAAGCAATCGATCGAGGATATCCGGGAGAGCATGGCCGAATTGGATGAACAACTCTCCTTGCTTGAGACAGTCGATTCGTCGTCGTTGCTTGAACTGGCACTTGAGGATCTTCGAAAATGGCTCTCACCGAAGCACAGTCCCCGTAGAGGAAGAAAAGGGAAAAAGTCGAACGAACACGCAGTGAAGCGAATGGAATATGGAAATGCGCGCATTTCCATCGGATTGTCCGCAATCGGCAACAGGATGGTGACACTGGCCGAATCGCTCCCTTCCGATCTCTGGCTTCACGCGCGCGATGTCGCGGGGTCGCATGTCATCGTTCGAGCCGCTTCGGTGACGGTCGGAGATGACGTCGTCAGATTCGCCGCGAGTCTTGCCGCATATTACAGCAGAGCACGATCTTCAGGGGCCGTTCAGGTGATCGTTGCGGAAAAACGTTTCGTCCGCCCGATTCCGGGTACGATCGCGCACGTCCGTTATAGAAATGAAAGGAATGTAACGGTCAGTCCGCTGTATTGGAAAGAAGTCCTCGAAGAGCGGAGATGAAATCGGAAGGAATGGGACTCCTGAAGGACAGTGCTTTCCCGGATACCGGGTGTATGAAGGAAAGCGTCCAGGAGTGCAGAAGAAGTCGTCCGGGATTTTCCTTTCGTAATCCGCCGTAAAGCGCGTCTCCGAGAACGGGATGTTCGATTTCTTTCATGTGGACGCGAATCTGGTGTGTTCGCCCGGAATGAATCGAAACGCACAGGAACGAGACATTTTTCCTCGTCCACAGAACGTGGAATTCCGTTTTTGCCTTCTTGCCGTCTCTGGTGACGGCCATCCGGATTCTGTTCGCCGGATCCCTGCCAATGGGGAGATCGATAGTTCCTTCGCGAGAACTGAATGCTCCACGGACGACGGTCAGATATCTTTTTCCGACGCTTCTTTCTTTGAACTGAGTCTGCAATTCCGTTAACGCGGTCTGTGTCCTCGCGACGACGAGAAGCCCGGATGTCGCTTCGTCGAGCCTGTGTACGATGCCGGGGCGCAATACGTTGCCGATGTTTCCGATATCCGGATATCGATAAAGAAGACCATGGACGAGTGTCCCGGTCCAGTTTCCGGGAGCGGGATGGACTACGATCCCGGCGGGTTTATTGACGACAATGATGTATTGGTCCTCGAAGATGACGTCAAACGGAACATTTTCCGGAACGATATCCGATGAACGCGGGGGCGGAATCCTCACCGTAACTTTTTCTCCCGCGTGAATTCCTGTCGAGGTTTTCCGCTTATCGACTCCGTCTACCTGGACGTTCCCGGCGCGAATAAGTCCCTGAACGAAGTTCCTTGAAAATCCGAGCGAACGCGCGAGGAAGACGTCGAGACGTTCTTCCCGCGATGATTCCGGCACAATCAGTTCTTCCGGAGAACGTTCGTCGTCGTGAGGAAAAAAGAGGAGTGAAGACAAGGGGCCTCCACTCCTCTTCCCGGTATCACACGAAGATCCTCCGCATGAAGTTATTCCGTCAGAACCGTAGAACAACGCGGGCATAATCCCTTCTCGTTCACCGTCTCGCTGTATTTCCAGCACCTGGGACATTTTTCTCCCGAGGCTTTCCCGACGAGGAGGCGAAGGCCTGTTTCTTCGTCGACGACAGCAGGAGAATCCGGCGCGAAGGAGTCCACCCATCGGAATTCCGACGTTATGAGGAAAAGAGCCCAATCGTCGCTGGAGAAACGGTTGGCGGTTTCGGCAAACGCTCCCCTTTCCGCGACGACGGTTGCCTCGAGAGAATGCCCGATCTTCCCATCCGAACGGGCTTTCTCGAGAGCCTTGCTGATCGCGCTCCGAATGACGAGAAGCTGCTCCCACGGCATCGACAAGGAAGCGTTGTCCCATTCCGGATCGGCAACGGGCCAGTCGGTGAGAAACACGCTCTCGCAGAGTCTGGGGTCGACCGTCCGCATCGACTGCCAGATCTCCTCCATGGTGAAGCTGAGAACGGGAGATAGCATAGTCGTCAGTGTTTTGAGAACGTTCCACATAACGGTCTGGCAACTTCTCCTCGTGAGGGAATCAGCCTTTTCCGCATAGAGTCTGTCCTTGCTCGCGTCAAGGTAGAAAGAGCTCAGCTCATTGACGCAGAACTGATGGATCAGGAAAGTCGGAACGTGGAATTCCGCGTTGTCATAGGCCATTCCGACCTTCGTTATGATTTGGGAGAGGCGTGAAAGCAACCAACGGTCCATTTCTGGCATGTCCTTGTATGCGATCGAATTTTCCCACGGATCGAAGTGATGAAGATTTCCCAGAAGAAACCTTGCCGTGTTCCTGATTCGTCGATATGACTCGGCGAGATTCGAGAGAATCGTCTCCGAGATGCGAATATCCCCCCTGTAATCCGTCGAAGCGACCCAAAGCCGCAATATATCGGCGCCGTAACGGTCGATGACCTCTTGAGGCCGGACGACATTTCCGACGGACTTGGACATTTTTCTTCCTTCGCCGTCGACGATGAAGCCATGTGTCAGAACGCTCTTGAAAGGCGGCTTGTTCCGCGTCGCGATGGATGTCAGCAGGGATGTCTGAAACCAGCCTCTATGCTGGTCGCTGCCCTCGAGATAGAGTTCAGCAGGCCAGTGGAGTTCCTTCCTTGTCTCGAGAACGGCCAGATGGCTGACTCCGGAATCGAACCAGACGTCCATGATGTCGGTATTTTTCTGAAGGTGCCGATCGCCGCATTCCGGACAGAATGCCAGGTCCCCGAGCAGGAATTCGGGGGACTCCCTCCACCAGACGGAACTCCCTTCACGCCGGACGTGTTCCATCACCCGACGGATCCTATCCGGCGTCAGAATGGAAGTTCCGCAATGCGTACACGTGAACGAAGGGATCGGCACTCCCCAGACGCGCTGACGACTGATGCACCAATCGGATCGGTCACGAACCATGTTGTAGATTCTGTCTTTTCCCCACTCCGGGACCCAAGCGACATCGTTGTCGATTGCGGAAAGCGCCTCCTCACGGAAATCGGACACTTTGACGAACCATTGTTTCGTCGATCTGAAAATAACTGGTTTTTTGCATCTCCAGCAGTGGGGATACGAGTGGTTTATCGTAGCCATCCCGAGGAGTCTGCCGTTGCCACGCAGTGTTTCAAGAACTTTTTTCGCTCCGTCGTCCAACGAGAGGCCGCCGACGAGCGGAGTTTCGGGGACGAAATAACCGGAATCGTCGACAGGGTTGTATACTTCTATTCCATAACGAATTCCTGTTTCGTAGTCTTCGACGCCGTGTCCTGGAGCCGTATGGACGCATCCTGTCCCCGTGTTGAGTTCGACATATTCGGCGAGAACGACGGGTGTTCTGCGTTCCCCGTAAAACGGATGGGTCGCGAAAAGACCTTCGAGTTCCCTCCCCTTCACCGTGATGATGTCTTCAGAGAAGACGAGGCCGGTCGAGCGGCTCAGAGATTCCTTGAGGCTCTTCGCGAAGAGATACGTTTTCTTCCCTGCCTTCGCGAAGAGATAGTCGTACTCGGGACCGACTGCGACGGCCATACTTGCCGGAAGAGTCCAAGGAGTTGTCGTCCAGACGATGACGTTAACGTCTTCAGTTCCGAGTTGCGGGAAACGTTTTCCGGCTTCGGGAAGGGAGTAGGCGACGAACACGGAAGGAGATTTTTCGTCCCAATATTCAATTTCGGCGGCAGCGAGAGCGGTCTGGCAATCGATGCACCAAAAGACGGGTTTCTCTCCCCGGTACACCAACCCTTTCTCGACCATGTCGGCAAACGCTCCGAGTTGGGCTGCCTCGTATTCCGGAAACAGGGTCATATATGGATTGTCCCAATCTCCGAAAACTCCGAGCCGAATGAATTCCCCACGTTGAATATCACGATATTTCAATGCGTACTCGGTACACTGTTTCCGGAGTTCCACGGGATCAATCGAATCCTTCGAGACGCCTTCCGACTTGAGGACGTGCAATTCAATGGGAAGACCGTGCGTATCCCAACCGGGGACGTACGGCGAATAATACCCTCTCAGTGTCTTG
>CALFXN010000609.1 GCA_937957815.1 uncultured Synergistales bacterium | reverse complement strand
GCCCTGTAGCCCTGCTTCGTGAGGTCGCGAAGGTCCCCGTAGAGCAGCATGTCGGAAGTGACGGCCCCCGTGACTTCCGCGACGGTCGTCCCGTCGCCCGTGACGAAGCCCCGGACCGTGCGGGTCACCGTTCCCCAGAAGGAGTTCAGTTCTCCGTCGAGTTCCCGGCGGAGCGCGCACGCGCGCACGCGTCCGGGCATGTCCTCCGCGCGGCAGACGTAGTCGGCGAGTTCGAAGGCCTCCTCGAGCCTGCGTTCGTCCCTCAGTCGTTCGATCTCCGGCGAGTAGTCCCGCGACGGGAGCGTTTCGATGCGCGCCCGCAGAAAGACTCCGGAGTAGTGATCCCCGAGCGTCTCCGCGGCGAGAAAGAACACGATCCCCGCGCAGACGAAGACAACCAGACCGACAAGAAACCGGCGCATCGGCGTTCCCTCCCGTGTGAACTTTTTTGATACCGATATTGTACGTCATCGCGCGCGTTTCCCGACACACAACCGATCCTTTTCGGGACGGCGGATTGACGGATGATGTTTGATCGACTAAACTATCACTCGTCCTGAAAGGGAGGGATTTGGCGGAATGCTGACCGCGCGTGTCGAGGATTATCTCGAAGCGATCTTTGCGGAAGAAGTCCGGGGCGGAACGGCTACGGTCACGATGCTTGCCGGGCAGCTCGGCGTCACGAAGGGCACGGTCGTCGCGGCGCTCCGCCGCCTTTCGGAGGACGGCTTCCTCTCCCACGAGCGCTACGGCTCCCCCGCTCTCACGGAAGCCGGGCGCGAGCGGGCGCTCCTGATGTACCGCCGTCACGAACACCTTTCGTTCCTCTTCTCGGGCGTCCTCGGATTCGAGCACGAAGCGGCGGAATCGGCGGCCTGCACGCTCGAGCACGCGCTCGACGCGGAAATGGAGGGGCGTCTCATGGCGCTCACGGAGTTCCTCGCCGACGGGATGCGCCGGAATGCGCCGTGGGCGGAGGAGCTGCGGGCGGCGCTCTCCGAACCGGCCCGTCTGCCGCGCCCTCTCTCGATGCTCGGCGTCGGCGGAAGCGGATCGGTGGTCCGCGTGACCGCCGAAGGGTCCCTGCGGAAGCGCCTTCTGGAGCTCGGGCTGCTGCCGGGAACCCGGGTCGAACTCGTCAGGAGCGCGCCGCTCGGCGATCCGGTCGAAATCCGCGTCAGGAGCGGGACGCTCTCGCTCCGCCGGTCCGAGGCCGCGACGGTCTGGATCTGCGCTGCCTGTCCCGACGGCGGCGAAGGGATCTGCAGGAGCGTCGGCGGCATGTGACGGACACGGAGGTGCGGACCTCGAAAGAGGTCCTTTTTTCGATTCGGTTTAAAGTTTGACCAATAGAACTCAAGCGGGGTGAGATGCATGGAACACAGGCTTGACGAACTGGAAGCGGGGCAGAAGGCCCGCGTAATCCGCGTGGAAGGGGACGCGGTGCTCAGGCGGCGCATCATGGATATGGGGCTCGTCCCGGGGACCGACGTGAGTCTCGAACGACCCGCTCCCCTGGCCGACCCGATCGCGTTCAGGGTGCGGGGGTTCGAGCTGAGCCTTCGCCGCTCGGAAGCCGCGGCCGTCCTCGTCGATATCCGTCGCTGCTGCGGTTCCTGCGGCTGCGGGTGCGGGGGGTGCGGCGAATGAACGGTGCGGTCGTCGCGCTCGCTGGGAATCCGAATACGGGGAAGACGAGTCTCTTCAACGCGTTGACCGGGTCGCGCCAGAAGGTGGGCAACTGGCCCGGCGTCACCGTCGAACGCAAGGAGGGGCGCCTCGTCATCGGAGGGA
>CALFXN010000608.1 GCA_937957815.1 uncultured Synergistales bacterium | reverse complement strand
ACATTGCGCAGGGCCCCCTTACGGAAGAATAACGAGGAAGAGGTATCGGAAGATGGCCACGAGCACCGCGAGGGACGCGGCGGAGATGACGATCGCCCGGATGACGTTCTTTCCTCTCTGGAGGTAGACCATGCCGGCAACGAGGAACGCGAACGATGATGCGATGAAATGGAGTCGCGGCAGGAGAATGCAATAGGCCGTCAGCAGGACGAGGACCACGACGACATCCCCGGGCAAGAGGAATTTCGCGAGGGACGGCGCGGATGCTTCCGGGCGTTCCCGTCTCAGGGTGCGCAGGAAATTGACGGCCGAGCAGACCATGATGATCGTCGACGCGAGTTTCGGAAAGACTGACGGGGACGAGTACTCGCCGCTCGTCATGTCCAATGCGAAGTAATACCCGAGCGCGCCTATGATGAAACCGAAAGCCGCGAAGCCGAGCTCGCCGGGTTTCCGGTGCGCTTCCGAGACGAAGGTCGACAGGTCTTTCACTGGTCCGGAGGCGTCGACAGCGGCGCTTTCGGGCCGCGCTCCTTTCGTGTCTTCCATGCGGTGCGTCACTTCCTTTCAGCTGGGAGGGGGAACGGAGAGACGGCCTGTGCCGCTCTCCGTTCCCTGTGTTGCGTCGGCAGCGGTGTTATTTCTTCGGTTCGGAGATTCCGAACTCGGCCGGAGACTTCTTCGCGCCGCCGGCGTTGTATATGAGCCAGCTCGCGGTCGATTCGAACTTGTCGAGGAATTTCACGGCCGCCTCCCCAGTACTCCCGTTCGCGAAGCCGCCCGAATTCTTGACGTACTCCGCGAACCTCGGTTCGCCCATGGCCTTCGTGAACGCGTCGGAAAGCTTCGCGACGACGTCAGCGGGAGTCCCCTTCTTCACGAACACGCCGTAGAACGGACCCCAGGGGAGATACTGAGAGTATTCGGGGTAGATCTCCGTGATGGCGGGAACGTCGGGAAGCTGCGGGACGCGCTTCGTCGTGAGGACGGCGAGTCCCCTGAGCCGTCCGGCGCGGATGTATTCGACGGAGGTCGACAGGGCGAGCGGCATGACGTCGGCGTGCCCTCCCATGACGGCGGTCGCCCCGGGGCCGTCGCCGTCGAACTGGATGTAGTTGAAGTCCGTTCCGTGAATCGTCTTCATCATCGCGCCGGCGACGTACGGAAGACCGCCGACTCCAGAGGTCGCCATGCGGATCTTTTTGTTTTCCTTTGCCGCGTCGATGAGTTCCTTCATCGTCTTCCAGGGCGTTTCGGGATTGACGCAGATGACGACGGCGCCCTCGACGGCGACCACGATCGGTTCGAGGTCATGGAAGCTCAGCTGGGAGAGGCCGAGAACGCGATAGTTCGCGGGGTTCTCCGCGCCGTACAGAAGCGAGTAGCCGTCCGCCGGGGAATTGACGATGAGCGTCGTGGCGACGGCTCCGGACGCGCCGACCTTATTCTGGAGGATGATGGTGTTCCCAAGATGCTTTTCGACGAGCGGCGTGATCGCCCGGGCGAAATTGTCGGTTCCGCCACCCGCCCCCCACATGATGTATCCCTGGAGCGTCTTTTCGGGATACGCCGCACAACAGGCCGAAGCTGCCGAGACCACCAACAGCGCAGACAGGAACAGGACGCCGAATCGTTTCACTTCCAATTCCCCCTTGTATGGATGTGTGTGATTTGGAGCCACATTTCGGTGCGCGTAACACAGCCGGGGAGGCGGCACTTTGATGCGCGCCTCCTGCGGAGACGATCAGCCTTCCCGCTTGTTCGCCGGATCGAAGAACTCTCCGAAAAGGACCTCCTCGGAGGGGACGTCCGTCATTATCGGGCGTGCCACCCATGTGCTGTTCATGTAATGCTTGAGCGCGATGTTTTCCGATACCTGGTTTCCGCCCCACGTTCCGCACCCCATGCTCGACGTCATCGGCATGCCGTTATTCGCGCTTCCGGCATTCGCCTTCGACTGCGGCTGGCGGACCATGATTCGGGTGACGGGAGCCCTGAGAGCGAGCGCGTGGATGTGCTCCTCGTTGAAGCTGTAGATGCCGCAGGAGTGTCCGCGTCCTCCGACCTTGTAGATTTCGTCGACCATCTTAAGGGCGTTCTCGAACTCCCCTTCGTATCGGTAGAGCGCCAAGAGCGTCGTGAGCTTTTCGCCGGAGAAGGGGTATTCCTTGCCGATCCCCTCCCCCACGACCATGACGAACTTCCT
>CALFXN010000607.1 GCA_937957815.1 uncultured Synergistales bacterium | reverse complement strand
TCCGGGTGTGCTCGGTCCGCGCGGCCGAGGCGACCGGCGACACGGGCAGCGGCGGCGGATGCAATGTGACAGGAGGGTTTGCACCGCTCGCGCTGCTGCTCGCCGCGCCGATGCTCCTTTCCGGTCATCATGCGAGACGGGTGAAGATCCCGTTTTGCGGAAAAGCGCATGACGATTTTTCCCGAAAGAGCGCCCGGGACGTTGAAAATTGAAACGTTTTTTTGAAGAAACCTCTTGACTCTGACACGGTGTCAGGGTGTATCTTTTCTCTGAAAGATGAACGGTGTCGCGGTCGGACCGATACGTCGGAAATATGACGGCGAACGGCCGCGAAGGAATGATGTGCGGAACACATACTATTCCCCGGGAGGGACGAACGATGGTCTGCGGAAAGAACAAACCGTGCAATGCCTGCAATGCCGGAGAAGAGAAACCGGACAAAAAGAAGAAGAGCGAACTGAAGGACGAGGACCTCAAGGGCGTCGTCGGCGGCGAAGGGATGTCTGACGGCAAGATCTGACCGATTGCTTCACGCATGTAAGGCGGGAGGGAGAGGGGTTCCTTTCTCCTTCCCGCTTTTTTCTTTTTGCAGGCGTGCCCGTCACGGACGGATGTTCTCGCCGGCAGGGATTCCGGGCTCCGTTTCAGTCTCTTTCGATTTTCAGCTCTTTTCCGTCGCCCCCCGCATCGCGAGCATCCGGAGCGTCGCGGCGGCCTCGGGCGTCCTCGGCTCTCCGCCGAGGGTCTCTTCGGGCGTCGGGGGGACCTCTCCGGGAACGCCCCACGTCGCGTTCGCCATCAGGGCGAACGACTGGACGTCGATGAGCGGCCGTTCGAGAATCTCCGCGGTCGCCGCGCGGATCGTGCGACGTTCCGCCATCTCCTTTCCGGCCGTACGGACCGCGTCGAGGTACCACGATGTCCGCGAGGCGAGTTCGGGGATCTTCAGGAGTTCGCCCGACGTGCAGAGAATCGAGCCGAGGAAGGCCTGCGGTTCGTCTCCCGCGAGAAGCCGAAATTCCTCGACGAGCGCCCCGAAGTGGTGTCGCTCGGGAAAGCCGCAGTTCGAGATAAGAAAGTTCGGCGCCATCCGTCCCGGGTATCGCAGGGGATGTCGGTAGTGCTCCCCGTCGCGGACGATCCAGGGCTTCGCGAACGGGAGCGTCCGTTCCATGATCCGCTTGAGCCTCGCGGTCATCCCGAAGTGGTAAAGCGGCGTGGCCCAGACGAGAAGGTCCAGGTCGAGCATCTTCTCGAGCACTCCGGGCATGTCGTCTCTGAAGACGCAGACGCCGGGCGTTTTGTTCCAGCACGAAAAGCATCCCACGCAGTCGTGGACGTCGAGTTCCGTCGCGTATAGCGTCTCGCACGCCGCCCCGGCCTGCGCCGCCCCCTCGAAGAACGCGTTCACGAGCCGCTGCGTGTTGCTCCCGCGCCCCCTCGGGCTTCCGTTGATCGCCAGAATCCGCTTCATGCCGCTCATTTCTGTCGCACCTCCGTATGCGGGAATACCCGCCATTATGGCAGGATGCCGCGGAAATTTCGAGCCATTCGCCGGGCGTTCCGCTCGTGGGGGTGAAAAAAGCGTCCCGTCGCCCCGAAACCAGGGCGGCAGGACGCACGTTTTTCCGGACAAACGATCGATCCTCCGGGAACGACTCAGTCCCGCTGTCCGTACGTTTTGAACTTTTCGAGAACCGTCTCCATGTCGCCCGCGTCAATAAGAACCGGATCTCCGACCGCTTTCGATCGCCAGTAGAGCTCGCACACGAATTCGATCTCCTCGGCGACGTTGAACGCGTAGTGCATGTTCGGCCCCGCGGCGAGCAGGCCGTGGTTGCCGAGGAGTACGGCGAAGCGCCCCTTCATCCCTTCGCGCGCGAGCTGTGCGAGTTCCGGCGTGCCGAACGTCGCGTAGGGGGTGCAGCGCACGTCGTGTCCCGCGAAGCCGACGAGGTAGTGGACGGCCGGGAGGTTCCATCGCATGCACGCGAGCGTCGTCGCGTAGGTCGAGTGCGTGTGAACGACGGCGTTGACGTCGCCCCGGTCGACGTAGAGCAGCCGGTGCATTTCGGCTTCGCTCGACGGAATCCGGCGCCCTTCGACGACGCGGCCTTCGAGGTCGAGGACGACGACGTCCTCCGGTTCGGTCCTGAAGTAATCCATTCCGCTCGGACTGATGGCCATGAGGCCCTTCTTCCTGTCGAAGGCGCTGATGTTTCCGCCGGTCCCCCTGGTCAGTTTGTGGGTCGTCAGCATCCGGCAGTATTCGACGACCTGTTCGCGTTCTTCCCGAAGCAACATATCATTCCCTCCGTTCATAGCGCGTCCCGGTTCCAGACGTTCCGCGGCCGTTCCCCGCGGATCCATCGCTCGATATCTTCGACGATCATCCTCGACTGCCTGCCGGGGACGTCGTACGACGCGCCCGCGAGATGCGGCGTGATCGTGACGTTGTCGAGCGCCAGCAGCGGGTGGTTCGAGGGCAGCG
>CALFXN010000606.1 GCA_937957815.1 uncultured Synergistales bacterium | reverse complement strand
GAGCGTTTCGCGGCTTCGGGGTTCCACAGAGCATGTTCGCGATCGAACGACAGATGGACGCGATAGCGCAGTCCCTCGGAATCGATCCGCTCGATCTCCGCCTCCGAAACGTGATGAACGAAGGGGACTCCTTCCCCTTCGGACAGAGGCTGAAACAGGGACTGCCCGTCCGGGACATTCTCGAAAGGGCTGCCGAGATAACGGAATACCGGAAGAAACGAGCGGAATACGCACGTTCCCGTGAAGCAACGAAGCGGAAAGGAATCGGTCTCGCGCTCGGACTTCACGGAAGCGGGTTCACGGGAACTGGAGAACAGAAGATCGCCGGCACGGCACGAGTCCGATGGAACGAGGACGCGACGGTGGATATTCTCGTCAGCAGCGTGGAAATGGGGCAAGGCGCCTCGACGATTCTTCCGATGCTGGCCTCGGAAGCTCTCGGAATTCCCGTCTCGATGATCCGTCATCCTCTTCCCGACACGTCTCGCGTCCCGAACAGCGGTCCGACAGTGGCTTCGAGAACGACGATGTACGTGGGAAGAATGGTCGTCGACGCCTGTCTGGATCTCGTGAAAAAACTGGCGGATTTCGCCGTGTCGCGGCCCGGAAGCCGGAAGGCGCCGATACGCTTTTCAGACGGCACCTTCCGCGATACATCTGGAACCCTCTCTATTCCGATCGGAGAACTCGCATCGGAGTATCTGAGAAACCACGATGACCTGTACGGGACGTCATCGTTCCGTCCGGAACACGCCGCGTCCTGGGACGACGCGGAATTCCGGGGAGAGGCGTACAAGGCATACGCATGGATCACAACGGTATGCGAGATCGAGGTCGACGAAAGCACGTGCGAAATAACGCCTCTCGAAACGACGTGCGTCGTCGATATCGGAGAGCCGGTCCATCCGATTCTCGCCGAAGGACAAGTCGAGGGAGGAACGCTGCAGTCCCTCGGGTGGGCGTATCTCGAGGAACTTCCGTGCGATCATGGAAAATATGCCACGGGACATCTGAACGCGTACCTTATCCCCACATCGAAGGATGCCCCCCGTTTTGCGGTCGAATTCATGAAAAATCCCTGTCCCGACGGCCCCTGCGGGGCGAAGGGACTCGGCGAGCTCCCCATGGATGCGGGCGCCCCCGCGCTGATGTCCGCCGTCGAATGCGCAACGGAGGTTCGCCCTGTAGAGATCCCGTTGACCGGCGAAAAACTCTTCGGATTGCTGAGGGAAAGGGCGGGGAGTGGCCGATGAGATTTACGTGCCGGATCAACGGAGTCGTTCGAACGATCGATACGCATCCGCTGCGTCGGCTTCTCGATATCCTGCGCGACGATCTCGGACTGACCGGAACGAAGGAAGGGTGCGGAGAAGGGGAGTGCGGCGCGTGCGCGGTCCTTCTCGAAGACGTTCTTGTCAATTCGTGCATGGTGCCGGCGATGCATCTCAGGGGAAAGAGTGTTCTTTCGATCGAAGGAATAGGAGTGGACGGACCGGATGCCCTGCAACGCGCATTCGTCGAGGAAGGCGCCGTTCAGTGCGGTTTCTGCACGCCGGGAATGATTCTCGCCGCACGTGCGCTTTTGCTGAAGGGGGAACACCCGTCGAGGGATGCGATACGCGACGCGCTTTCCGGGAATCTCTGCCGCTGTACGGGGTATGAACAGATATTCCGCGCGGTCGAAAAAGCTTCGCGGGAGGGATACGGGGCACATTGCCGGAGACATCTCGTCCCGGTCGATCCCTCGTATTCCCTTGATCGGAGCGAACGTTCCTGGTGTTTCCTGCCGGACACCCTCGAAGAGGCGCTTTCCGTTCTCGCGTCGCGTGACGAACGCCCCCTCGTGTTCGCAGGAGGAACCGATATCTTTCCCGACATGAAAAACGAGAAGGTAGCCTGTCCTCAAGTTCTCGACCTGTCCGCCATCGCGTCGCTCAAGAAGATTCATTTTGAAAAAAACGATGTCCTGATTTCCGCTTGCGTTCCGGTGACTCGA
>CALFXN010000605.1 GCA_937957815.1 uncultured Synergistales bacterium | reverse complement strand
CGACGAACTCGAATCGCTGCTTCTCGACCCCGCGGACGCGCCCGCGTTCCGGCAGTGAGGAGAGGAGACGACGATAATGAAGTGTGCGGAAGCCGCAGACGTTCGTCGGATTCTCGACGCAGTCGGGGCGAGGATCATCGAAAACAGAGAGCTGCTGACCGACCTCGACAGGGCGATCGGCGACGCGGACCACGGTGTCAATATGGCGCGTGGATTCGAGGCCGTCATTCGAAAACTCGCGTCGATGCCTGATGCCGATATCGAAGAAATTCTCAAGGCTACCGGAATGACCCTTGTCAGTACCGTCGGAGGTGCCTCGGGCCCGCTTTATGGCACCGCGTTTCTGTACGCCGCACAGGAACTGAAGGGAGTTACGGAGGTGACGCGGGCGCATCTGGCCCGGGCGGTACGCGCGGCCGTCAACGGCATCGTCAGACGGGGGCGGGCCGTCATCGGTGACAAGACGATGCTTGACGCCATCGAACCGGTCGCCGCGTTTCTCGAATCCTCCGACGCCTCCGCGTGCGATGGAGCGGCATGTGCGGAGGAGGTCCGAAAGCGCGTCCGCTCCGGTATGGAATCAACGATACCGATGCAGGCGCGAAAGGGACGCGCGAGCTTTCTCGGCGAGCGGAGCGTCGGACATTGCGATCCCGGGGCGATGTCGGGCTGCATCATAATCGAAGCTGCGCTCGGCGCTCTCTGCGATCGCGGCGCGGAACCGCACTCATGATCGCGTTCGTCCTCGTGTCGCACAGCCGGGACGTCGCATCGGGCGTACGGGAGATGGCAAGGCAGATGACGGGCGACGTCGTTCCCGTTGTCGCATGCGGAGGAATGCCTGACGGATCCCTCGGGACAGATGCCTGCGCGATTGCGGCGGCGATCAGAGGTCTGCGGGAAAACGACGGTGTCATCGTGCTCTGTGACCTCGGAAGCGCCATTCTGTCAGCCGAGCAGGCGCTCGATTTTCTCGGGGAAAATGAGCGATGCAACGTCCGGATCGCCGATGCTCCCTTCCTCGAAGGGGCGCTTCTCGGGGCGATCCAGTCGAGCGCGGGATCGCCGATGGATGAAGTTTTCCGGACGGCGGAAGGCGCTCGGGAGCTTCGGAAGCTGTGACGTTTTTCTCATACAGGCATCCCGGGGAGGAATGATCTCGTGACAATACGCGAATGTGTCGTAACGAACGAACACGGACTTCATGCGCGTCCTGCTGCGAATTTCGTACGCCTCGCGTCGGCGTTCAAAGGTCGCGTGACCGTTGCGAAGAAAGGCAAGGAGGCGGACGCCAAGAGCATCCTCAGCGTCCTCGGGCTCGGAATCGAACGAAACGACACCGTTACCGTCGCTGCCGACGGAGACGGCGCCGATGATCTTCTCGATAGTCTCGAATCAGTTCTGTCGGCGGAAGGGGCATAGGTCGACAGCGGTGTTTTTGGAAAATTTCTTCTCAAATTTCGCCCCTTGACGACATTCCAAAAGCTGGTAAAATTCCCTTCGTTGCGCTTCGCGCGACACCCCGGCACAGAAACGAAGCAGACGACGCAGAAAGATGCCGGGCGAGGACCTTGACAGATTTATAGGATGGGGAGAAGGAAGTAAGGGAGAGAGCGGGGAGAGTTTTCTCTGAGGAGAAATTCATGGAGAGTTTGATCCTGGCTCAGGACGAACGCTGGCGGCGTGCTTAA
>CALFXN010000604.1 GCA_937957815.1 uncultured Synergistales bacterium | reverse complement strand
GGAATTCTGCTGCTGCAGGGAGCGGTTCTCATCGCGTCGCTCACGACCTTCTGGCCGTACGATCTCGCGCCGACGTTCGGAAACTTCCGGTTTGGCGCGACGGCGGGAGGCGATGGCTTCGCCCCGCTGTGGACGAGTCTGCGAATGTCGTTGCTTACGGCTTTGGTGGGGACGGCGTTCACTTTCTGCTATGCCTATCTCGTCGAAAAATGTTCTCCGCCGCGCACCCTTTCCCGCATGGCGAGGTTGTCTGCGTTCGTTCCTCTCGCGCTGCCGGGGCTCGTCATCGGTCTGTCATACATTCTTTTCTTCAATGCGCGCGCGAACCCCCTGAACGGTATGTACCAAACCATGGCGATCCTTGTCGCCGCAAACATCTCGCATTTTTTCTCGGTTCCGTATGTGACGTCGGTCGCGGCGCTGAAGAAACTCGCGCCGGAGTTCGAGGAAGTCTCGGAAAGCCTTCGTGTCGGACGGACGACGACGTTCCTCCGGGTGACGGTTCCGATGTCGCTTCCCGCGATCGTCGAAATCGCGCAGTTTTTCTTCGTCAATTCGATGGCGACCGTTTCGGCGCTCGTCTTTCTGTATTCGCCCCGGATCAGACCGGCCTCGATTGCCGTCGTGAACATGGAAGACGCGGGGGATATCGCCTCCGCCGCGGCGATGAGCGTCGTCATCATCGGCGTCAATCTCGCCGTCCGTGCGCTCTGCGACCTCGGGGCGCTACGGTTGAAACGACGCGCATCGGCCTGGCTCGGAAGCGAAGGGTCGGGAACACTTCGATAAAGGGGGAAAATACATGACGCGAAAGATCGCGTGCGTGATCTTCGACTGGGCGGGCACGACGGTGGATTTCGGAAGCCTCGCTCCCGTGGACGTTTTCCTGAGGCTGTTCGCGGACGAGGGGATCCCCGTCTTTCGGGAGGAAGCGCGTTTGCCGATGGGGCTCCCCAAAAAGGACCACCTTCGGGAAATACTCCGGCAGGAGCGGGTGTCGAGGCTCTGGCGCACCCGCTTCGGGGCCGCCTGGACGGAGACGGATGTCGAACGTCTCTACACGGCGTTCGAACCGGCGTTGTTGTCGATCCTCAGAAACCACGCCGATCCGATCGAAGGAGTGAGAGAGGCCGTTTCGAATCTGCGTGGCCGCGGAATCCGTATCGGATCGACGACCGGATATACGCGACGAATGATGGATGTCCTCGCCCCTCTCGCCGCGGAGAGGGGATACTCGCCCGACGCGCTGGTAACGCCGGACGACGTCTCGTCGGGGCGTCCCGCGCCGTTCATGTGCTATCGCAACGCGATCGAACTCGGCGTCTACCCGATGTCCGATATGGTGAAAGTCGGAGATACGATCGCCGATATTTCCGAAGGAAAAAACGCGGGGATGATTTCGGTCGGCGTCGTGATCGGATCGAACGAGATGGGGCTCTCCCGCGAAGAAGCGGACGCCTTTTCGAGCGCGTCGTTCAGCGAACGCGTCGAGCGCGTTCGAAGACGGTTTTTCGAGGCCGGGGCCGATTACGTTATCGGGAGTATGGCCGAGCTGCCCGGATTGATCGATCGGATCGAGGGGGAATGATGAGCGTGTGGTCGAGACGGAAGGAAAGCGGGAACGAGTATCTTCTGTTGACGCCGGGGCCGTTGACGACGACTCCGGGCGTCCGGTTCGCGATGATGAAGGACATGTGCACATGGGACCGCGACTACAACGGGCGCGTCGAAGAGATACGACGCAGGCTCGTGAAACTCGCCACGCATGACGACATGACCTATACCTCCGTTCTCCTGCAGGGCAGCGGAACGTACGTCGTCGAGGCGGCCATGGGGACGTTCGTTCCCCGGGGCGGAAAGCTTCTCGTCATCGAGAACGGCGCATACGGACGCCGGATGGCGGAGATTGCCCGTGTCCTCGATATGCCGTTCCTCGTCCTTTCCTTCGGGGAAACCGAAGTCCCGACTCCCGGAGCGGTCGCCCGCGCGCTCGGGGAGCACCCCGAAGTCACGCACGTGGCGATGGTCCACTGCGAGACGACATCCGGCATCCTGAACGAGGTCGCTCCCATTGCGGAGGTCGTGAAGGAAGAGGGAGAGCGGATTTTCGTTCTCGATGCGATGAGCAGTTTCTGCGGTGTTCCGCTCGACGTCTCGGATCTTGGCGTGGACGTCCTTCTCTCGAGTTCGAACAAGTGCATCCAGGGTGTTCCGGGGTTCGCGTTCGCGGTCGCCCGAAGGAATATCCTCGAGGCGTGCGGGGGACGGGCCCGGTCCGTGTCGCTCGACCTGTATTCGCAATACCGGCAGATGGAAGACGGCGGCGGAAAATGGCGTTTCACCTCTCCGACGCACGTCGTGAACGCGTTCCTGCAGGCGCTCGACGAACTCGACGCGGAAGGCGGCGTCGAAGCGAGGTTCCGCCGGTACTCGGAAAACCAGCGCGTGCTCGCCGGAGGAATGCGGAGCCTCGGTTTCGAATCGATCGTGCCGCCCGAACATCAATCTCCCGTGATCACGACGTTTCGCTATCCGCACGCAGGCTTCGACTTCGAGACCTTCCATTCGCGCGTGAAGGCGTGCGGATTCGTCCTCTATCCCGGCAAGGTGGCGCGCGTGGAGAGCTTCCGCGTGGGCAGCATCGGCGATATCCGTCCTGACGACATCCGTGAGCTGCTCGAAGCCGTCGCGTCTACGGGAATGTGTCCGTCCGGGTGATGGTCCCCTGATTTTTCGGCGTCGAGCACATATCCGTCCATTTCGCCCTTATGATCGCTGATGAGCTCCCGAAGGTGGGCGGATGCGGAGCGCAGAATGTCGAGGAGATGCGCGACGTCGTCAAGAACGCGTTCTATCGATGCTGCGGAATCCTCCGCTTCCGAAGCCCGGTTCAGGACGACCGAAACGCTGTCCCCGACGGCATGGCAGGTTCTCATCTGCTCTTCCGCGATCCGGACCGTCCCGTCGACGCGCTCGCTCACGACGGACGCGGCGAGTCGGACGCTACCGGATACGGCATTCATCGCTTCGAGATTCTCGAGGCCCGTCTCTCCCAACGCCTTGCCGGAACGCGATGCCCTGGCGATTTCGCCGATGCTTTCGAGGACGACCCCAGCGAGATTCTTCGCCTGCGATACGGCTTCGCGACTCTGCGCCGCGAGACGCCGAACCTCGTCGGACACGACGGCGAAACCTCTCCCGGCCGTGCCGGCCCTCGCTGCCTCGATTGCGGCGTTGAGTGCCAGAAGGTCGGTCTGATCGGCGATATCCGAAATCATCCGGACGATGCCGCCGATTTCGCGAACGCCGCTTTCCATGCACGATACGGTGTCGTCCATCCTGGCGAACCCGGCGGCCATGCTTCGCACGGATTCCATGGCGGATGCCTCGATCCCGCGTGCCTCGAGTATCCCGGCCTCCATTTCCTCCGCAGCAGTCCTCGCCATCCCGGAGCCTGAGGCGACGATCGCCGCTTCTTCGGCGACCGATGCCGCATCCTTGAGAGCTTCTTCGAGAGAGTGTCTCGTATCCTGCATTTTGCCGTGCAGGTCGCGGCATTCGTTCCTGATCCGCACAAGGACATCCTCTATAGTTTCCGTCACGGAATCGAGCGCTTCCGACTGCCGCGACAGAGCGGTTCCGTCGGATCTGAGCCGGAGCAGGAGCGAACGTTCCCGCTCGATCATGTCGTTCATGGCTTGCCCGACGCGCGCGATCTCGTCGCGGTCGCCGCTCTCCGCGCGAACCGTCAGGTCTCCGGCGACGACCCGCTTCGAGATTCCTTCGAGCGTATCTATCGGTTTCGAAATATCGCGGCGCAGTTTCAGGAGCGCGACGCCGATCGCGAGAACAACGGTGCAGGCGATCGCAAGCTGTTCCGCCCCGAAACGTCTCACGGGAGCGAGAACGCCCTCCCGCGAAGTGGCCGTTACGGCACGGAGGCCGTACGGGAGCGCTTCGGAGTGGATGAAGAACGCATCGTGCCCCTTGTCTCCGGAGAGAACGGCGCCGAGGAATGCCTTCGTTTTCGGGGAAAGTCCTCCGGCTTCGTCCGCGATCCGTCGTCCGGACGCGGCCGGATCGTCGGCACCGAGAACCATTCCCGATTCGTCCAGAATCAGCATGTGTCCGTCCGAACCCTGCCGTTGCTTCGCGATGACCGCCGAGATCTCTTTCAGGGGAATGTCTCCCGTGAAGACGCCGAAGATTCTTTTTCCGTCGTACAGGGATACCACGGGAACGGCCAGCGTCACGACGGTTTCCCCGCTTTTTTCGTCCCTGTATGGTGCGGTAAGGACGGGTTTCCCGCGTCCGGTCGCTTCGCGATACCACTCTGTGTTCCTGACGTCGAAAGAAACGTCCGGGATCCACGCGTTTCCGTCGAGATATCGTCCGTCGGGGAGCGCCAGGGAAACGTCGAGAAACCCTGCCGGAGCGCTTTTTTCCGAGAGATCCCTGACGTAGTCTCCCGTCGTTCCCGGCAGGATCCCGAGATTTTCCATCATGAAGGACATGTTGCGCGATGCGGTGAGAAGGACGTTTTCCATTCCGCGCAGCCAATTCCTGACGGCTTCCGCCCCGATGTGTGCCGCTAGCGCCTCGTCCCTTCGGGCCTGATCCAGCATCAGACCGGTGCTCCTGAAGTATGCCAGTTCCGCCATCAGGCACACCGCGAGAACCACTCCGACAGTCGCAAGCGACAGTCGCGTCCGTATCGTCGTCGAATTTCGCATGGGCATTCCCTCTTTCCGTCGGAAGCGTCTTTGTGTAGTGCGGGCGGGACGATGGAGAACCCGTTCTCCAAGTCTATGGACGATGCGTAACGGAAGAGGGTACGCGAATGAACGGGAACGTTACGATTCGGCACGATGAGGTTGTTCTTTCCGTATTCGGCGCACATCGCTATAATGCCGTATGAAACGGAAGGAAAGGGGCGGACGCATTTTATGGAAGGGACGACCAGGGGACTCAATTTCCTCGAAGAGATCATCACGGAGGATCTCAAGGCGGGCAGGGTGACATCCGTCGTGACCCGCTTTCCTCCGGAGCCGAACGGATACCTCCATATCGGGCACGCGAAGTCCATATGCATCAATTTCGGGCTTGCGGAAAAATTCGGCGGCGAGTGCAACCTTCGCTTCGACGACACGAACCCGGCGAAGGAAGAAACGGAATACGTCGATGCGATCCAGCGTGACGTCGCCTGGCTCGGTTTCCGATGGGCCGGGGCGGTTCGCTACGCCTCGGATTATTTCGACCGGTTCTACCGGTGGGCGATCGAACTCATCGAGGCGGGGAAGGCCTACGTCGACGATCAGAGCGCCGAGGAGATCCGCGCCAACCGCGGGACGCTCACCGAACCCGGAAAGAACTCCCCCTGGAGAGACCGGACGGTCGGGGAGAACCTCGACCTGTTCGAGCGGATGCGCTGCGCCGAATTTCCCGACGGGTCGCGCGTCCTGCGCGCGAAGATCGACATGGCGCACCCGAACATCAACATGCGCGACCCCGTCCTCTACAGGATCCTGAACACGGACCACCACCGGACGGGCTGGCAGTGGTGCATCTACCCCATGTACGACTTCGCGCACGGCTACGAAGATTCGATCGAGGGCGTAACGCACTCGATCTGCACGCTCGAATTCCAGGACCACCGCCCGCTCTACGACTGGTTCATCGACAACGTGAGCACTCCCTCGAAGCCGCACCAGTACGAATTCGCCCGCCTCAACCTGAGCCATACGGTCATGAGCAAGCGCAAGCTGCTGCAGCTCGTGCGCGAGAAATACGTCTCGGGGTGGGACGACCCCCGGATGCCGACGATCAGCGGACTGCGGCGCCGGGGCTATACGCCGTCGTCGGTCCGGCGCTTCTGCGAACTCATCGGTGTCGCGAAGGCCGACAGCATGGTGGAGATCGAACTGCTCGAACACTGTCTGCGAGAGGAACTCAACGCCGCGGCGCAGAGGGCGATGGCCGTCCTGCGCCCGCTGAAGCTCGTCATCGGGAACTGGCCGGGAGATCGCGTCGAGATGGTGCAGGTCGAGAACAACCCCGAGGATCCGAACGCGGGCAGCCGCGAGGTTCCGTTCAGATCGGAAGAGCACACGTCTGAACTCCAGTCACGTGGCCTTATCT
>CALFXN010000603.1 GCA_937957815.1 uncultured Synergistales bacterium | reverse complement strand
GGTCATCGCCGCGCGCACCTACACGATGCAGACGAACGAGAAGTCGCAGATCGACGTCTTCTACCTCCGTCCTCTGCGCAGGGGAGAGAAGATCACCGTCGTCGCGAAATGCAACAGGAAGGGATCGATGACCGCCTCGATGATCATCGGCCGTCCGCACAGGAGATGACGGCATTCGTCCGGGCTCCGGCGGCGCAGGGCCGCCGGAGCCCGGACCCGTTCACGATATGCCGGAGTTCGCGGCGACGTGCGAGAAGAAGCGCCTGTAGCCGTCGCAGAGGTAGTTTCTGCCCCGCCGCCCATCCTTCGAGAGCAGGATCCTGTCCTTGGGGCAGCCGCCGAAGCAGAGGCGGATGTGCGGACACTCGAAGCACTCCTTCGGAAGCCCGTAGGTCTTGTGCATCCCGAACGCCCGATTGCCCTCCATGAGTTCCGCGAGCGGCGTCTCGAGGATGTTTCCGAGCCGGTAGTCCGGGTAGGCGTAGCGTTCGCACGAATACACGTCCCCGGCGACCTCGACGGACGCGGCGTGGCCGCAGAGCGCGTCGTGGACGCACAGGCCGCCTCGGATCCCCCGCATGTTCCCGATCGTGACTTCGAAGAGCTGGACGAACTTCCGCCCGAAGTCGAGCGCCATCGCCTTCCGGAAGAAGCCGAGCCCAGCGAGCGTCGGTTCGCCGCCGTGCCACGCGAACTCGACCGTCGCGTCCCGCCCGTTGATCTCGAGATTCCGCCGGACGTACGCCTCGAGAACCTCGTCGGACATCACGGCCGAGGTCTGCCCGAGGAGCTTCGGCTTTTCGACGTAGTAGCAGTAGGCGCATTCGAGGTTGCACCGTCCGCCGACGACCTTCGCCATGACGGCGAAGGTCCGCGTGTCGCCGCCCATCCGGGGCGCTATTTCCCGCGCCTGAATCCGGACGCGGCCGCGAACAGCGGCAGCAGTACGAGAAGCCCCGCAAGCGGGGTCGGCCCGGCGGCGCAGCTTCCGGTCTTCGGAATCTCGTGCGCCGCGTTGTAGGCCGCGATCATGTCCTTCGCCTCGGAGCCGTCGTCGACGCCGATCTCGTCCGCGATCAACGCGTTGAGCCTCGCGTTCATCTCCATGATCAGCGCGGCGTTCGCGACCGGGTCGGCCGCGAGGTTGGTCATTTCCCCCGGATCGTTCTCGAGGTCGTAGAGTTCGATGTCGTTGTTCGCCAGAAGCTCGTCCATCGTCGTCGGCGTGCCGAACTCGAGCGGGAAATACCGCGCGAACTTGTACCGTTCGGTCATGATCGCCCGAACGAACCCGCGGACGCTGGTATCGAAGGAGTAATACACGATGTTTCCGGCGGCGTCCCTGTTCGCCCGGGCCATCGTCGTCGAGATCAGCTCCGCGCAGAACAGCGCGCCGTCGCGGACGGACCGTTTCGTTCCCCGGAGGAGTTCCATGAGGTTCTTTCCGGGAAGTCCGGCCGTGATCGCGGCCTTTCGCGCCTCGCCGATGTTGGCCATGTGGACGAGCGTCGGCGCGAGGTCGATGTGGCTCGTGACCGCCGTGACCGATCCGCCGCCCGGGATCTCGGGATGGTGGATATAGAGCGGAACGTGCGTGTTCTGTTCGTACATGAAGCCGCCCTTGCCCTTGAGCCCGTGCGCTCCGGCCATGTCGCCGTGGTCGGCCGTGAAGACGACGATCGTGGTGTCGAGCATCCCGAGATCCGTCAATGTCCGGAGGATGCCCATGAGATTGTTGTCGCTGTCCTGGATGCAGTTCCAGTAATAGTCCTGAAAGCTCTTCCAGCTCGCAGCGGACGAAACAGGGCCCGTTTGCCTCGACATGAACTGTCTGAAGATCGCGAGCGCGTCCGGGAGTCTGTCGTCGCTGACGTCCTGGCTCCACGACGACGGAATGCCCGCGGCGTAGGACGTCGCGTACACGGGGTCGTCGGGCGGCAGGCCGACCGGGACCGGGCCGACCCACGCCGGATCGTCGTTGAAGTACATGATGTCGTGCGGGTTGACCATGTTGATCGCGAGGAAGAACGACGTCCCCTGCGCGTTCTTCGCGACGCCGGTCTCCCGGAGCCATTTCGCCGCGTGGCTCACGATCTCCGGGTCCTTCTCCCACCCCTCCCACATCTTGCCGATATAGTCGCCCGAGACGTTCCAGTCGGCGAAGCCGTAGGGCTCGAGGTCGGTCAGCTCCTCGGAGACATCGGAGAGCGTGCTCGAGTTCCCCATGTGCCACTTGCCCTTGTAGGCGGTGTAGAAACCGGCCGCGCGCATCATGTCGCCGACCGTCCGCATGTTCTCGGAGAGCATCCCCTGCCACTCGAAATCGGTGTTGTCGATCATGAGCGTGTCCGTGATGTGCCTTCCGGTGTAGATCACCGACCGCGACGACGTCGACATCGTCGCGCAGTTGTAGTGCTTCTCGAACGTCGTCCCGATTTCGGCGAGGAGCCGCCGGGCCTCGTACGCCGTCCCCTGCGGGAATTCCGCGAAATACTGCTCCTGATCCGTGGTGATGAAGACGATGTTGTAGTTCCCGTCCGCGTTCGGCTTCGGCGAAAAGCGGGGAGCCGCCTTCTTCGCGACCGCTTCGGCCGCGCACCCGGACGCCACCATCGACGCCGCGATCGTTGCCGCAACGAGCTTTCGTTTCCCACGCATGAGTCTCTCAGTCCCCCTTCGAGTTCGTTCGTTGGCAATGGGACGAACAGGCGGGAAAAGTATAAACGATTCTTGCAGAATCGAAAACCGGCCTGCCGGAATTGGGTTTTTTTAGGGGCCTTGAGAACCGTACGGGACATAGGCACAATTCAACATGAGATACCCTCTGGAACGCTTTTTTCGTTGCCTGCTCTTGCTTCCGCTCAGTGTCTGAAGCGCTCCCACGAATCCTACGCGAGGCGCACCTCCATACAGGAGACCCCTTCGGGATTTCAGGTCGGCGCGACGGAGGACGATTCGAGAAGCGCCTTCGGCAGCGACGAGCGTTCGACGGCCGCGAACCCGAGGCGCGCGAAGAAGCGCGGCGCCGTCTCCGTGAGCAGCACGACGCGTTCCACGCCGGCCGACCGGGCGCGTTCGATCGCCCAGCGGACGAGCCGCTCGCCGAAGCCGTACTTCCGGGCCGACCGCCGCACCGCGAGGCTCCGGATCATCGCCGCGCCGCCGCCCCATTCGAGCCCGACGCACCCGGCGATCTCCGTCACGCCTGCGAGCGTGATCACGGCGAAGTCCCCGAGTCCGCTCGCGATACCCTTGCTCGTCAGTCCGCACGCTTCGACGAGCCCGACGACGCCTTCGAGATCTCCGGGTGTCGCGCTCCGGAGTTCGTACTCCCGCCCTTCGACGGGTGTTGCGACGGGCTTCTTCGCGCGGACGATCGCGCTTCCGAGCCGACCGTCCGCGGCCTTCGCCTCGTCGTCGGTCAGCGAGCCGAAGACCGAACGGCCGTCTGCGTCCGTCAGGCGATAGGTTCGGATGCGTTCGACCGCGACATCGACGAAGCCCGTTTTCCGCAGCAATTCGGCATACTCTTCCTCCGGAAGAGAGCCGGACACTCACCCGCACCAGGCTTCGGGACCGGCGCTCCGGATCGCGTCCGGCACGCTCCCCGAAAAGGTCGTATCCGCGACGCAGAGCCGTCCGCCGGGCCGGAGAACGCGAAGCGCCTCCCGGAGCACCGCGGCCTTGTCGCCCGCCAGGTTGATCACGCAGTTGGAGATGATCGCGTCCACGGAGCCGTCGGCGAGCGGAATCCGTTCCAGAACGCCCTTCAGCAGCCGGATCGTGTCGAAGCCAGACGCCTTCGCCGTGCGATCCGCCGCTTCGAGCATCTCGTCGGTCATGTCGAGGCCGTACACGAGCCCCCGGGGGCCCACCATCCCGGCCGCGAGCACCAGGTCCGTCCCGGCCCCGCACCCCAGGTCGAGAACAACCTCGCCGTCATGGAGCCCGGCGTGCCGCGTCGGGCTGCCGCAACCGAACGAGAGCCCCGCGGCCTCCTCCGGAACGGCGGCGTTCTCGTCGCCCGAGTACACCCCGGAAGCGAAACCGCCTTCGCAGCTCTCGCCTCCGCAGCAGCTCTTCCGCCGCGTCACGGAGTCGCCGTAGCGCTTCCGCACCGCTTCCCGAAGCGCGTCCTGCGCGTGTGAATCCTGAACCATTGTCCCGTCACCCCTCATGAGTGACCGTCTCGCGGATCAATCCGCGACGGCCATCCGAAAAAAGACTTCGATAAACCCCGACTACCCGAAAAATGCGCCGAACAGCATCCCCGCGATCGTCGAAAGCGCGACCACGAGGCTCACGTAGACGACCGTCTTCTTCGTCCCGACGATGCTTCGGATGACGAGCATGTTCGGAAGCGACAGCGCCGGGCCCGCGAGCAGCAGCGCAAGCGCCGGCCCCTTGCCCATGCCCGCCCCGATGAGGCCCTGGAGAATGGGAACCTCCGTCAGCGTCGCGAAGTACATGAACGCCGCGACGACCGAGGAAAAAAAGTTCGCGAAGAGGGAATTGCCGCCGACGAGGGCCGTGACCCATTGGCTCGGAATGATCGCCTCGTGTCCGGGCCGGCCGAGAAGAAATCCCGCCGCGAGAACGCCGCCGAAGAGCAGCGGCAACACCTGGAGCGCGTACCCCCACGTCGAGGCGTACCACTCGGAGCGTTCGTCGCGCGTGAACCACATGCGAACCGAGAGGATCGTCGCGGCGAGCGCGGCTCCTGCGATCCACCATTTGACGCCGTAGAGGGCGGCCCACACGCCGATCGGGAGCTTCGGCGCGGCCCAGTTCGCGAACACGAGGAAGACGACCATGCCCATCATGAAGAACACCGTCTTCCACAGCGGACGCACCGCGTCCGGAACGGGCAGGTCCGCGAACGCCTGTTGGCGCTGCGTCTCCTCATGCCGGAAGATGAAGGCCATCAGAACGCCGATGACGACGCTGAAGACGATCGCGCCGACGGCGCGCGCGACGCCGAGTTCCAGCCCCAGAATCCGCGCGGTCATGATGATCGCGAGGACGTTGATCGCCGGGCCGGAGTAGAGAAACGCCGACGCCGGCCCCAGTCCAGCTCCGCGCTTGTAGATTCCGGCGAAGAGCGGAAGGACCGTGCAGGAACACACCGCGAGGATCGTCCCCGAAACGGCCGCCACGGTGTAGGCGACCCATCGCTTCGCCTTCGCGCCCAGGTAGCGCATGACCGCCTGCTGGGAGACGAAAACGCTGATCGCGCCCGCGATGAAGAACGCGGGAACGAGGCAGAGCAGCACGTGTTCCCTGGCGTATTCGTGGAGCATCGCCAGCGATTCGATCGCCGCCGCCTGCAAGCGCGGACTGTCGACGGGCATGAAGTAGAACGTGAGAAACGCGGCGGCGAGATACAGAAATTTTTTCAGTTCGTCATTCATACGGAAGGCCCTCCCGGAAAAAACCGAATGCCGTAACGTGGCTTTTTTGCCACATAAAGCTCTCAAAAAACGGGATCTTCCACAGACGGCCCGAAGATCCCGATACATCCGACGGCAGAACGCGACTCCGGTCACCGTCACACGACACGCCCGTGGGGGCCTCCATGCGACGGCGCGCAGCGGCGCGCTACGCCAGCAGCTTTTTGATCTCTTCCACGGAGGGGACCTTGCCGACGACGACGACCTTTCCGTCGACGACGAGGCCCGGAGTCGTCATGACGCCGAAATCGACGATCCTGTCGATGTCGGTCACCTTTTCGATCTCGAACGCGATCCCGAGGCCCTTCGCGGCCTCTTCGGCGTTCGCCGCAAGCTTCTTGCACTTGGGGCATCCCGTTCCAAGAACCTGAATCTTCATTCCCGATTCCTCCTCACATTCAAAAACGTTCAACGATCCGGAACAACGACATTTTCGGGGGCCTCTTCCGCGAGGGAGCCCGCGCACCCGCACCCGCCGCTCCGGACAACCCGCTCAAGGCACGCGAGGAACGGAAGCAGGCACGTCATTCGAAGCCGGTAATAGACGTACAACCCCTCTTTCCGGTCCTCGATCACGCCCAGGCTTTTGAGGACGGCAAGATGCTTGCTCACCGTCGTCCGGTCGCATGGAAAGATCGGAAGAGCCCACGTCTGAACTCCAGTCCCGTGGCCTTACCTCGTATGCCGTC
>CALFXN010000602.1 GCA_937957815.1 uncultured Synergistales bacterium | reverse complement strand
CGTCGGCCGAAAAGATGACGCGTTCGTAGAAGATGTCTCCGCCGACCGTTCCCGAAAGCACGAACCAGTTCTCCCGTTTCGCCCTGTACGTGACCGTTCCACCGAGTCCTCTCCAGTCCTCTTCTCGCTCCGTCGCGTACGACTCGCGGGACGCCCCGAGCGCGTTGTACATGCCGAACACGGAAATGACGCCTTCGGAGGAGGGATCGTAAAAGACGCGTCCGTCGTTGTTTACGGGAGCTTCGCCCATTCTGAACTCCGAAGGGACATCCACCGCGTAGCCGAACCGCGCGTTCCGGTAGGTCGAGAGCGTGGAGGCCGCTTCGGCGGACACGGCGGAGGCCAGAGCCGACACAAAAAGAGCCGCATAAAGAATCATACTTCGAACCCGCATGGAATCACTCCTTCCGGGATATCGATCTACCGGCTCAGATTCTATAATGAACGGCGGAAAAGAAAAACGGGGAGGGATACTCATGCGCATTAGCGCGCTTGGATGCGGAACGATGGGAGCCCCGACGGCGGCCGTCTTCGCCCTCGGAGGGCACGAAGTCATGCTCGCCGGACGGGATATGGCAAAGTCCCTGGCCGGAAGGGAACGGGCGTTCTCCGCGCTCGACCTTCTCGAACGATCGGGAATCGCGCGTCGCGAGGCCATCCGGGACGCGAAGGAGCGCCTCCATCCGCGCGACGGGCTCGCCGAGGCCGCAGTGGGTGCCGATCTCGTGATGGAGTCCGCGCCGGAGGATATCGAAGTCAAGAAGGCGATCTACGCCGTGGCTGAACGTCTCGTCGCGCCGGACGTCCCGATCCTCTCGAACACGTCGGGGCTGATGCCGTCGGTTCTCGCGGCGGACATGAAGCACCCGGAGCGGTTCGTCGTCACTCACTTCTGGAACCCGCCCCACCTGATTCCGCTCGTCGAAGTCGTCCCCGGACCGACGACGGATCGGGGGCTCGCTCCCCGGATCGCGGACATCCTCCGGTCGCTCGGAAAGAAACCCGTCGTCCTGCGGCGGGAGATCGCCGGGTTCATCGGGAACCGGCTGCAGTTCGCGCTGCTGCGCGAGGCGTTTCATATCGTCGAGACGGGCGCCGCCTCGATGGAGGACGTCGACGAAACCGTCCGGAACGGCATCGGACGAAGGTTCCGCGACACGGGCCCCTTCGAAACCGCCGACCTCGGCGGGCTCGACGTCTTTCTGTCGATCAGCCGGTACCTCTTCCCGGATCTCTCCGGAAACGTCACCCCTCCCGAAGCGCTCGAATCGGCCGTCGCCGCCGGACGTCTCGGCGCGAAGACGGGGGGCGGGCTCTACGACTGGTCGGCGGAATCACTCGCCGCCGTGAGGGAATCGAGGGAAGCGACGCTCGTCCGCTGCCTGGACGAGGATTTCGGACGGGGTCATCCCTCGACGAGTTCGAGCACGACGTCGTCGGGATCGCGCAGGTAGACGACGCGCTTGCCGGCACGCGGCCCCGCGGGAATGCGGCAGACCTCGCCGAGAAAAGGAACTCCCGCCGTTTCGAGCGCCGCTGTCGTCTCGTCGAAACGATCGGTCGTAAAGCAGACGTGCGCCGTTCCGGAATCGCACGGGCGGGTTTTCGCGCGCGTTCCGGCGCCGTCGAGATACTGCACGAGTTCGAGAAAAACGGAAGCGCCGGGAGACGAAACCGCCACGATCGCGAGCCGGGCTCCGGAAACTCCCGTCAGGCGTTCGGCGTAATCCCCCGGGCGCTCGATCGTCGGGCCGACTCCGAAACCGAGAACATCTCTGTAGAACGCGATGGACCTGTCGAGATCCCCGACCGTGATGCCGAAATGCGCGATCGCCGTCATATCCGTCACTCTCCCTGCCGTCGTTTTCGTTCGCTTTTGCGTTGGTACATGCGTTCATCCGCGATTCTGACAACGTCGAGAAGATTGTCCGCGTCTCCGGGGCAGAACGCTATCCCCCAGTCGAGGACGACGGGAAGCGCGACCCCGGGGACATGCACCGATACCGCGACCTGCGCGAGATCCTCCATCGTCTCCTCCGCTTCCTCGCGCGAGACGCCGGAGAGGTAGAACAGGAATTCGTCGCCCCCGTACCGGCCGATCATGTCGCCGTCGCGCAGACGGTCGCGAAGGGCCGACGCTGTCTTCCGGAGCACCTCGTCCCCGACGAGATGTCCGTACCGGTCGTTGATCCCCTTGAAATTCCCGAGATCGGCGATAGCAACGCATCCCGGCCGGTCATCCGACTTCGGACGACCGGATTCCTCCTCGAGCCGCCGCATGATGTACCGGCGGTTCCACACTCCGGTCAGCGCGTCGGTCATGGCCTCCTGCCGCCGTCGCTCGATGAGATTGTTCAGCGCCAGAAACGTGCTCATGTGCTCCGCCGTGATCTCGAACAGATCGGAATCAGTCCCCGAGAAGCCGCGTTCGTTCACGGCGCAGAGGACTCCGTACAGCGTATTGCCGAACTGCAGCGGAATGGCCATTTTATAGACGATTCCCGACGAATAGCTCTCGCGTCGCGGAAGACGCAGGAGCGCAGCCCGTTCGGCGAGTTCGCGGCAGTCCGCGATTCCGGCCTGCCGTTCGTCGCCCGCGTACTGCGACTCCGCCGGTTCGGGACGCAGCGCGCCTCCGTCCGACGAGGTCTCGTAATACCCCACCCAGGGAAACCCGAGATCGTGGGCGAGAACCTTCGTCACGCGGGTGCACAACGCGCGGCTGTTGCGCTCGCCCGCGATCTCCCGGGCGAAGCGGTTGAGGAAGCGGAACTGCCCCGCCCTCTGGTCCAGTTCGCGTCGGGCCTCCATCTCCTCCATATGCAGCGCGATGTATGACGCGACGATGCCGAGGATCCGCGTCTCCCTCTCTCCGAACTCATTGACGAGATGCCCCTCGATGCCGATGATCCCCCACTGGAACTGTTTGTAGACGACCGGCACCACGAGCAGCGAACGCGCCTCGCCGTTGTGGGGGACGTAATGGGGATCGACGGAGAGATCTCCCGCGTTGTAGGGCTCGCCGGTTCGCATCACGTGCCCGATGATGCCCTTCCCCGATGCGAGGAAATCGGCCTGACAACTCGCTGTCACGTCCCCGAGCGAATCGATGACGACCGTATCGTCGCCGCGTCGCGATGTCCTGAGACCGATGACGAAGTTCCGGAATTTCAGGATCGACGCGAGCGATCCGTTGAGGACGAGGTAGAGGTCGTTGACGGTCACGCACTCTCCGAAGAACTTGAAGATTTCGAGCAGAGTGTCCTGATCCGTGGCGATCCGTTCGAGCTCCCCCTTCCGTTCGCGCAGGTCCCGCAATGAACGGAATCGGAGGAGAAGAGCCGCTGACGCGCAGATGAAGAGGAAGAGCGACACGCCGAGGAGGTTTCTGTTCTTCCGGAGTTCCGACAGGGAGCGGTTGACCTGCAGGTCCGTCGTCGACATCAGGAGACGGAGGGTGCGGTCCGCGAGGTGGATTCCGGCCCACGCAACGAGACGGCACGTCTCCCCGGAGTCGCCCGGGAGGCGGACTTCGGCGGTCCCCGATGTTTCCCTGGCAATCCGTTCGGAGAGAGCCACAATTTCCGGACGATGCTTCGCAGCCGTCCGGGAGAGCATCTGTCCCGACAGGGAGGGGTCTCTGTCGTACAGGATCAGCCCGGAAGTGTCCATGAGAGTCGTGCGTCCGTCCGGGCCGGAACGGATCGGAGCGACATAGCGGCTGACGATGTTTTCCACATCGATCACCGTGACGAGAACCCCCGTCGTCTTCCCGCCCTCCCGGATCTGGTCGACCAGTGGCATGTACCGGCTCCCCGACGCCGTGTCGAATGGTCCCGTCACGGGGAATTCCCGGTCGGAGACCGACTTGCCGTCGAGAAAGGCCTTCGCGGTCTCCGCTGCGAGCTTTTCCGTCCCGGCGGCTCCGGGATGCGCGGCGAAGGCCTTTGTGACGCGGCCGTCAGAACCGAGATAGAAATAGCCGGCGACATCTGGAGTTCCGGACGCCATCGCGAGAAGCATGTTCCCGATCATACCTGAATCATCCCATGAGCGGGCACCTGAACAAAAGACGTTTCCGGAGAGGAATCGCTCCGCCGCGAGGATGCATCCGATCCGGTCCTCTATT
>CALFXN010000601.1 GCA_937957815.1 uncultured Synergistales bacterium | reverse complement strand
CGAGATAAGGCCACGTGACTGGAGTTCAGACGTGTGCTCTTCCGATCTGTCCAACCCCTGTTCCGTCGCGCAGTACGCATCCCTCGGCGCGATCAACGGCGCGGAGGAAGACGTCGTGAGAATGCACGCGTCCTTCAGCAAGCGACGAGATCTCATACTCGGCCTACTGGAGAAAATGCCGCACATCCGCTTCGTGGAGCCGAAGGGCGCCTTCTACGTCTGGATCGATATCGAGAAGACAATTGGAATGCACCATGACGACAGAAAAATAACGAACGACACATCGTTCTGCGAAACTCTGCTCGAATCGAAATACGTAGCGGCCGTCCCGGGTTCGGGGTTCATGACCCCGGGGAATATCCGCGTGTCGTACGCGAATGCCGAGGATGAAATCGTCGAGGGGATGCGGCGACTGAACGAATTCCTCGTGGAACTCCGCTGACGACGAAAAGCGGGGAACGATTTCGCGTTCCCCGCTTTTTTCTCTTTAGTCCTTGCGCTATGTTTTCCGCCTGTCCCAGACCTCGGGATTCACGAGGTGCTGCGGCCGGGTTCCCCGGAGGGCCGCGACGAGATTTTCCGCAGCCTTTCGCGCCATTCCCTCCCGCGCATGAATCGTCGCGCTTCCGATATGCGGCAGCGTCGTAAGCCCCGGCGCTCTGAGAACAGGATCGTCGGGGGGAACCGGTTCCACTTCGAATACATCGAGCCCTGCACCCCAGATCCATTTTTCCTCGAGCGCCCGGACAAGCGCCGCCTGATCGACGACGGGTCCTCTTGACGTGTTGATGAGAATCGCCGTCGGTTTCATCATGCGGAGCTCCCTCTCCCCGATGAGATGACGCGTTTCCTTCGTCAAAGGACAATGGAGGGTGACGAAATCGCTTTCCGCAAGAAGTTCGTCGAGGGAGCGTCGCTCGAATCGGTATCGTTTCTCCAGTTCCGGATTGGCCTTTGTGCCTGCATAAAGAATTCGCATGCCGAAGCCAAGTGCGCGCCGCGCCACCGCCTGACCTATTTTCCCGAGTCCGACGATTCCGAGCGTCGCTCCTTCGACGTCTCGTCCCAGAAGCAAATTCGGATGCCACGTCGTCCATTCGCCGGACCGGAGAAACGCGTTCGCCTCGAGAAAACGCCTCGCCGTCGCCAGCAGCAGCGTGAAAGCCACGTCGGCCGTCGCGCTCGTGAGGACATCAGGAGTATTCGTCACGCAGATCCCGCGCCGTGTCGCCGCAGCGACATCGATATTGTCGTACCCGACGGCGTAGTTGCTGACCACCCTGATTTTCGGACAGAGGGAAAGGAATTCCTCGTCGATCCTGTCCGAAAGCATGGACAGGATCCCGTCCGCATCCTTCGCTTTCTCGAGGAGAACTTCCCTCGGCGGTGGATCCACGGACTCCCAGACCGAAAAATCGACGATTCCTTCGAGAAGTCGCATTCCGGTATCCTGAATGCGGCGGGACACGAAAACACGCGGTTTCTCCACGAAGAATCCCTCCTCTGCCTACAAAAAAGGGCGCCTGCTCAGGCAGGCACCCAAAAAACCAACTGGTGAACGGAATTCACTCCCGAAAAATCAGTTTCCCTCCAGAATTTCCCTTTCCTTCACCTTCAGGACATCGTCAACCTTGACGATGAAACTGTCGGTGATATCCTGAACCTCTTTCGAGTATTTCTTCAATTCGTCCTCGCTGATGACGGATTCCTTCTCCATTTTCTTGTATTTCTCGTTGCTGTCGCGCCTGATATTCCGGACGGCGACTTTCGCTTCCTCCGCATACTTCGCGACAAGTTTCGTCAGTTCGACGCGACGTTCTTTCGTCAGCTCGGGAAGGGAAACCCTGATGATTTCCCCGTCGATCTGAGGTGTGACTCCGAGAGATGAAGCCAAAATCCCTTTTTCGATCAGCTTCAGAGAACCTTTGTCGAAGGGAGTGATGACGATCTGCCGCCCCTCGGGAACATTGACGGTCGCAATCTGTCTGACCGGCGTTGCAGTCCCGTAATAGTCGACCTTGATGTCATTCACCAGTCCGGGATGCGCTCTTCCGGTCCGAATACCGACAAATTGGCCATGAAGATGCTCAACGACCTTCTCCATCTTCTCCCTGAGGTCTTTGAGTTCCTTTTTAGGCATTCTTCCGTTCCTCCTCTCCCGTTGTGACGATCGTTCCGATCTGCCTGCCGTGCACCAGGAAATCGATCAAATTTCCTTTCTGCAGGATATTGAACACGAAAATGGGAATCTTGTTTTCCATACACAACGAAAAAGCCGCTGCGTCCATCACTTCTACCTGTTTCGTCAGCGCGTCGAGATACGTCATATGGTGCAGAAGCGTAGCGTTAGGGTTCTTTTTCGGATCTTCGCTATATATACCATCTACCTTGGTGGCTTTCAACAGGCAATCGGCTCCGATTTCGGCCGCACGCAACGCGGCTGCGGTGTCAGTCGAAAAGTAGGGCGACCCGGTGCCCGCTCCGAAGATCACGACCCGCTCCTTTTCAAGATGCCGAAGGGCACGTCTGCGAATATACGGCTCAGCGATCTGGCGCATTTCAACGGCCGTCTGCACCCGCGTCGGGAGGCCGAGACGCTCAAGGATATCCTGAAGGCACAGCGCGTTGATGACCGTCGCGAGCATTCCCATGTAATCCGCCTGCGCCCGTTCGAGCCCCATCCGCTCCACTTCTTTGCCGCGAAGCATATTCCCACCGCCGACGACCATAGCAATCTGGAATCCGGCGCGTGCAACTTCCACGATTTCCTCGCCGAAGGAGCGGATGGCATCAAAATCCAGTCCGAAAGTTTTCCCTCCGGCCAGAACCTCTCCCGACAATTTCAGCAGAACACGGTTGTATCTCCCCACGACATTCACTCTCCTGAAGACACAAAAAAGGCGAGGTTCCCCCCGCCTGATCTTTCATCCTTTTCTCAGTTATTCGCCGATCGAAAATCTCGAAAAGCGCCGAACAACGATGTTTTCCCCGAGTTTCGCGATACAGGCCACGACGAGGTCCTTGATCTTCTTGTCCTGATCGCGGATGTAGGGTTGCTCGAGAAGGCAACTCGTCTCATAGAACTTCTGAACCTTTCCCTCGGCGATCCTGTCAACGAGTTTTTCGGGTTTCCCCTCGTCGAGCGCCTGCTGGCGGTAGATCGCTTTCTCGCGGTCGAGAACGTCCTGCGGAACCTCCTCGGGTTTGAGATACTGCGGCGCGGCCGCCGCGATCTGCATCGCGAGCTCATGGCCGAGCTCCATGAACTCGTCTGTCTTGGCCACGAAGTCCGTTTCGCTGTTGAGCTCAAGCAGGACGCCGATCTTCGAGTTAGTGTGGATGTACGAGAAAACCTTGCCGTCGGAAGCTTCTCTCGTCGCTTTCTTCGCGGCCTTCGCGAGTCCCTTCTCGCGAAGGAAATCGATGGCCTTCTCCATGTCCCCGCCGACTTCGGCAAGGGCAGCCTTGCAATCCATCATTCCCGCTCCGGTACGATCCCGAAGCTCCTTGACAGCGCCAGCGCTGATTTCCATAAGGTTTTTCCTCCTTCAGAAAGATCGTCGTGAACGGAACCCTGTTTACGCTTCGGTCGGTTCGACAACCTGATCGTACGCTTCGTGAAGACGCTCCTTGACCTCTATGATGTCGGTCTCCGTAACGTCAAGCGGGGTTGCCTCCCCGCCTTCCGTTTCGCCCGCCGCCGCCGCGGCGTCGACCCCCTGCCGTCCCTCGATGAACGCGTCGGCCATGAGCCCCGCGATGAGTTTGATGGCCCGGATGGCGTCATCGTTGCCCGGGATGGGATAATCGATAACCTCGGGATCGCAGTTCGTATCGACGATGGCAACGACCGGAATTCCAAGCTTTCTGGCCTCGAGGACCGCGTTCTCCTCGCGCCGGGGGTCGATCAGGAAAAGGACATCGGGAACGACGCGCATTTCCTGGATCCCCTTGAGGTTTTTCTCGAGCTTGGCGAGTTCCTTTCGGAGGAGGGAAATCTCCTTCTTCGGCAGGTTCTGCCACGAATTTTCGTCTTCCTTCTTGCGAAGCTCGACCATGCGGGCGACACGCTTGCGGATCGTTCCGAAGTTCGTGAGGAATCCGCCGAGCCAGCGCTGATTCACGAAATACTGTCCAGCGCGCGTCGCCTCGTCCCGGATCGTGTCCTGAGCCTGTCTCTTGGTCCCGACGAACAGGATGGTTCCCCCGTTCTTCGACACTTCTCTGACGAAATCGTAGGCTTTCTCAAGCCCCCGTACGGTCTTCTGCAAGTCGATGATATAGACGCCGTTGCGCTCGGTGAAGATATACGGCTTCATCTTCGGATTCCAGCGGCGCGTCTGGTGTCCGAAATGGACACCGCATTCGAGGAGTTGCTTCATACTGACTACCGACATGACATGTCCCCTCCCGGGAATGAGTTTTTTCCTCCACGGACGTCATCCGTCATGGGAACCCCCTTTCAGAGGGCACACCCCAAACTGTCGGTCCGTGTGCGGAATATGAACCGCGGGAGAGTATATCACAGACACGGGTTGACCTTCAACCGTGGAGGAAGTAGCATATACCCCGTATTTCGCCGGAATAAATAGAACGGAAACGGAGGCCTGTACCCATGGGCAAGGAATCTCTCATCGAGAAACTCGACAATCTCCCCGCAGAAAGAAAAGCAATGCTCAACCGTCTTCGACGTGTCGAGGGTCAGTTGCGTGGAATCCAGAGAATGATTCTCGAAGACAAGCAGTGCTACGACATCCTTCTTCAGCTTTCCGCCGCGAGAAAGGCGATGCAGAAGGCCTGCATCGAAATTCTCAAGCATTATATCCAGAAGTGCGTCACCGAAGCGCAAAAACCGGATGTGATCAATATGGAACGTCTGATCGAGGCGTTGATCGACATCTCTCCGAGTCCTTCCGTACCGGAAAGCCGCACCGACGCGGGGACGGAATAGAATATGGGCGGAAGTCTTCGAATCCGGGGTTTGTCCTATGAAGGCGGTATCCGGGAGATTTCCGAACGTGCAGTCCGTCTCGAACAGGAGGGACGGGACATCGTCCATTTCGAGATCGGGCAACCGGATTCGGATTCTCCGGAAGCGGCGAAGAACGCGGCGATTTCGGCACTCCGGGAGGGAAAAGTTGCGTATACGCCGCGCGCGGGTCTGCCCGAACTGCGCGTTTCTCTCGCCAATATGCTGAAAGCGCGCGGAATCGACGCGACGTTCCACGACATCGTCGTCACCTGCGGTGCCGTGGAAGCCCTCATGACAGTATTTCTCGCCGTTCTCGATCCTGGCGACGAGGTGATCGTTCCGACTCCCGCATTCCCCGCGTACTTCGACCAGGTGCGCCTCTGCTCGGCCGTTCCGGTCTCCGTTCCTTCTTTCGGAGATCCGGAAATCGACGTGATCGAGAGTGCGATCACGGACCGAACGCGGATCATCGTCATCAACTCGCCGTGCAATCCGACTGGGCACGTCCTTTCGTCGACGTTCAACGCCGCACTTCTCGAACTCGCGGCGAGACGCGACCTTTTCGTCGTGTCGGACGAATGCTATTCGGACTTTCTCTACGAGGGACATTTCGAAAGCCCCCGGTCGCTTCCGGGGTCCTCCGACCGCGTCTTCGTCGTCGGCTCCCTTTCCAAACCGCTGTCGATGACAGGATGGCGGATAGGATACGTCCTCGGTCCGTCCGCATTCACTCCCTTCGTCACAAAGGCTCACCAGATGCTGACCACATGCGCCTGTTCCTTTGCACAGGCCGGAGCCGTCACCGGTCTTTCGATCCTGACCGAAACGACGACCGCGACGATCTCGGAGTATCGCGAACGGAGGCGGATCGTCCTTGACGCTCTCTCCGCCTGTGAGGATCTGGCAGTCATCCCTCCGTCGGGGGCGTTTTACGCCTTTCCCGACGTGTCGGCCATCGGCCTCTCCGCCACCGAATTCTGCACGGAATTACTGCAAGAGGAAGGGGTCGCACTCGTTCCAGGAGACGCCTTCGGCGCGCCCGGACACGTACGGATCGCCTACACGACGCGGAAGGAACGCGTTTCCGAGGGAATGGCGCGCTTCGTACGCGGTTGGAAGCGTCTCGCGGCCGCAAGGAATTAGTAAAAACGGCTCCTTTGGGGAAATCCAGCACTCCCATGGCACCCGTCGCACACCACTTACTGCTGCTCCCTTCCGGGCCTGACAGGGTTCGTGGGGCTTCGCCGCATGGGACTGGATCTCCCCAAAAGAGCCGTATGAGCATTGTACCCTCTCATCCTGCTTTGCGCAACGCCTCTCCCGGGACGAATCATTTGGAGGAATCCGTATGAAAGAGAAAAAACGAATCGATGCCGCTTCTGACGAGCCCGTATTCAGACAGGAGTTCGCCGAAGCCGCGAAGGATCTCGGATTCGCCGTTCCTCCGGACGGGGAAGCAATGGAGACCGGTCGGATTTCTGTCGCTTCGGTGACGAAACGATCTCCTGACGGAAAGTTCGTCGTCCGGAAAGAGCGGAAGGGGCGTAAGGGGAAGACGGTCACGCTCGTCAGGACCTCGGGCCTTTCCGAAGCCGCGATCGACGACCTCGCCAGGGAACTCAGGCGATCTCTCGGGTGCGGCTCGTCCGTCGAAGACGACGTCATCGTCGTTCAGGGAGACATGGTCACGCGGTGCGGCGAATTTCTCCAGAAAAAGGGATTCCGCTTCGTCATTTCCGGAGGCTGATCGTCTGGAAGAAGCAACAGCCGTTCTCCGACCGCAAGGAACTCCTCTCGTACGGTTCCTTCGGGAAATTCGAGCGTCGTTATGGCGTTGCGGCATATCACGCACCGAAAGGGCCGCACGCCAAAGCAACTTCTGCGGATCACCCCGTCGCGATCGAGAAAGACTATGTCCAGAGAGTAGAACGTCCCGAACGTATGGACCGCCCTGCACGGCGTAAGGACGAACGCTTGCCGTTTCACGCTCCAAGCGAGTCCGGCGAGCCGGGAGAAAAAAGTATCCGCCGCCCGGATATTCCAGGCGATGCATTCTCCCGATCCGTTGACCACTCTCACGCGCGTTCCGCTCATTTCTCCAGGAACTCCCGAATGATCGTCACGATAGCCGGTCCGAGAATAACGACGAAGAGGGACGGGAAGATAAGCAGAACGAGGGGAAAAAGGATTTTGATGGGTGCCTTCCGGGCGTGCTCCTCCGCCCTGAGACGCCGTTTTCTCCGTAACATCGCCGTCTGCGTCCGCAGGATCTTTCCGATCGAGACACCCAGTTGCTCAGCCTGAATGACGCTGCCCGTGAACTGTCCCATCCCCTGGATCGAGATACTGTCGCACATTCCCCTGAACGCCTTTTCACGACTTTCGCCCAGCGCGATTTCGTACAGAGCTCTGGAGAACACCTCCCCGACCGGCCCGTGAATCTTCTCTGCCATCCTCTTCATTGCCGCATCCAGCTCAGGCCTCGACGCTGACGACAAGGAGATCGATCGCGTCCGTGAGCTGACGCTCGGCCGACTCCCGGCGGATTCTGATACTGCGTTGTATCAGAATCCCAGGAAAGGCGTATCCGAAAAGGAGCGACAGCGAGGCAACCGGAAAGAGATAGCGTCCCGCCGAAAGAAACGCCCCGGTCCCAGCGAAAAGCGCCGCGAAGAAGATCTTGATCCCGGCGAGGATTTCTCCGTTGATTCCGAGAGGGTTCCCGCATACATGCAATACGTGTCGAGCATCCGGAGAATATGCGGCGGAGAGATCTTCACCGCCGTCCGCTTGAATGTCCGCCACAACGGGGAAAGAATCCTGTTTCTGAAGGACTCGCCTTCCTCTTCGCCCGTTTCGTTCATATATCGGTCAACTTTGTCGGAGACGGAGAGCGCCTGTCCGCGAAATAAAAGCGCGAACAGGACACAGGATGCGAGGCTCAGAAGAAAGACCGCGACCGGAATAAGCATGGATTCCCCCCCGATCAGAATTTCGGTTTGACGATTCTCTGGACCAGAACGACGCCGATCGCGCCGAATGCGATCGCGGAAGATCGACAATAACGAAATCCAGTCGTTGTTCCACGGACCGGAGGAAGGCCGTTCCCAATATCGTGCCGTTGCGGCATTGTCTTTCAGACGCCGGAAAATACAAAAGGTCCCGGCTAAAAGCCGGGACCTTCGTCGGATTCTGGCGGAGAAGGAGGGATTCGAACCCACGGTACCTTACGGTACAGACGCTCTCCAAGCGCCCGCCTTCGACCACTCGGCCACTTCTCCTTATGATGGCGGCGACGAAACACTTCTCGTCTGCAACGATTCGAGATTTTATCCTATTCCCGGATTTTCGGCAACACTCTTCCGGGGTTTTCCCGATAAATCCGTTCCAGGATGATTTGGACTTTCATCTAATAGCAAAGAGACTCCCCGATTCCGCGACATATAGAGAACAAAAAAAGGGGCTACCTTTTCGGCGCCCCTGCAACACGCTATGGCGGAGAGAGTGGGAACCTATATAAATTGGATTTGCATGTTGTCCACTAGCTCTATCAACCTACAACCCCAAATATACGTACGGTTTTACGTACGGTTTTTCAACGGCTGGAATTACGATCAGGATCGTCGTTCTCCGATATTATAGTCTATTCTTCACGTCGAATCTCGACATCCACGCCTTCAACCGATTCATCCATCCGCGGAAGAATTTTCTGTTCTTCACCTCTCGCGGCGTCTCCTCGTCCGTGATCGACACGTAATATCCCGCGCGCCCTTCGACGAGAGCCCGGATCAACGCCTTCCGGAAGAAGAGCGGCGAGATCTCCGGAAACAGATCTACGACGTTCGCTTCCAGTGCAAGTACGGCCGAGAGGGCCGCTTCCGTCTTCGGTCCGAACGATCCGTCCACGACAAGTTGCTTCTTCAGGATGATATTGAGCGCGCTCTGAAGATTTTTGATCGCCGTTCCGACGCCGCAGTTCACGGACTCATCGAAGACCAGCCCGGCGACACCTTCCGGAAGATCGTCGCCGTGAATCCGATCCCAATAAAAAACCCGGTAGATCGCCTTGACCTCTTCGAAACTCAGCTTGCGCGGGTCGGGAGTGGAAACGATCCCCTGCTCGAAAGCGGCGCGGGCGGTCGCCTCCGTTATCCCCCGTGAGGTCAAACCGCCCGCGTCGTCCGGATCGTCCGAATCCCGACCCTCGCGCGGGAGCACCTTGAGGATTTCCCGCTCGAAGGCGTCCGACATCCCTATTTCCCCGCGTTTTCTTTCCGGATCATCTCGGCGACCTTCTTCTTCGTCGCGACGTCCCATTCTCCGCCCTTGGTGTTGAACATCGCCACGGCCGAGTCGATCACTCCGAGGACGAGCCGACGGACGATCCCCCGGAGCCAAGCCGGAATCGGAAGCTTGTCCAGGATATAGTCGGCGACGATCGACTGCTTTTCGCCGCTCGTGAGGAATTCGCCGAACGCCTTCGCCGATTCCGTCGCGACATACTCCAGATTGACGACGGCGCGGGTTCCGAACTCGTAGAGGAGCGAGAAATTTGCCGCGACCTCCGCGAGGCTGTCCCATTCCGATTTTTCATCCATTCGCCCCAGAACGTAACTCCCGTCGCTCATGAGAACGCCGAACCGCGCCTTGATGTTTTCAAACGCCGTTGTCATCCCGATCATTCTCCTTTTTGGATTCGATTTTCTTTCTGACCCACATCACGAGCTTTTCGCTGAGCAGGTCGAGGAACCCCTTCGTATCGCGGCCTGCGAGGACCGCGATCGCATAACCGATCATCGTGTTGATGCCGAGCGCTTCGATCAGGCAGTACAGAATGACGCCGAGGATCACCGCATTCGCGCATCCGACCAGGTACGTGACCCAGTGCCAGTGCCTGTAATGCCGGTTGATGCTCTGCGCC
>CALFXN010000600.1 GCA_937957815.1 uncultured Synergistales bacterium | reverse complement strand
CGAGTCCGAGCTTCGCGTCTTTCTCGAGCTTCGTTTCGAGAGTTTCGCCGTCGGGCAACTCGAACGTTGGCAACCGGTACTCGCGCGCCCCGACCGGCAAGCTCACCGAGCATCGTTCGGCTATCAGAAGCGTATTATCGAGAGCTTCCGGCAATTCGTTCCCAAAAAGCGCGTCCATCTCCTCTGGGGAACGGAAGTAGAAGTCGTTCGTCGAAAAGGACATCCTGTTCGGTGCGTCGATCGTATTCTTGGTCTGAACGCAGAGAAGGATCTCGTGCCAGTCGTAATCGTCCTTCGTCAGATAGTGGACGTCGTTTGTCGCGACGATAGGGAAATTTCCCCTGCGGGCGATCTCGACGATTTTTCTGTTGACCGTCGCCTGTTCCGGAATTCCGTTGTACATGACCTCGAGGAAGAAATTGCCGTCGCCAAAAAGATCGCGATAGAAGGCCGCGCGGGAACAGGCATCTTCATCTCTTCCTTCGAGAATGAGGGAGGGGATCTCACCGGCGAGACATGCGGAAGAGGCGATCAGCCCCTTTCCGTATCGTGAAAGAAGATCGTGGTCGATTCTTGGTTTGTAATAGAATCCTTCGGTGTTCGCGATCGAAACGAGGCGAATGAGATTGTCGTACCCCTCCTGATTTTCCGCAAGCAAAAGAAGATGATGATTCTTCCCCTTCTTCTCGCGCGAGCGGTGTCCTTCCGGATCGACGTACACCTCGCATCCGAGAATGGGCTTCACGCCTGCCTTGACGCAGCATTCGTAGAATTCGACCGCTCCGTACATGACACCGTGATCCGTCATCGCAACGGCGGGCATTCCCATTGCGGCCGCAGTGCGTGCGGCCTCTTCGCACCGCACCGCACCGTCGAGAAGACTGTATTCCGTATGAGTATGCAAATGAACGAAGGAACGCGTCATTCTTCGATCAAACCATCCTGTTCCGTATCTTCTCGATCCGTCCTCTTGACGAGGACGACCTCGCCGCCCCCCCAGCGGAGGGCTTCCGAGACGAGTCCGTCAAACAAAGGTCCGTCTGGAACATCTGTCTTTTCCGGTTGCTCGCCATCTGTTCCGCGCTCCTTCTCCCGAACCGTCCTCGCGTACGCGGAAAAGAGATTCGGCGGTTCCGGGTTTTCTTCCGTGAAGGAGGTCGGGTCCCGGACGTCACTGTTATCGGTCCGCGATCCTGTTCTGGAGATTTCGGAGGAAACGACGTCGTTCCCGCAAAATACGGAAAACGCATCGCCTTCGTTCCCGAAGAAGTCCGCAAGAACGCCGCCAAGCGAATAGAGATTTCTCTCGCTCGCGCACACCGCAAAGGATGCCCTCCGTTTTTCGGGAATCCGTATCCGGAGCCCCTCTTCCGGAGAGAGCTCGACGGACGCGCTCAGAAGTGCGCAGAAGAGATGCAGCTCGCGTTCTCTGAGGATATCGAGAAACGCGTTCCAGTCCGCTTTGCCGGATGTCGTATCCTGAACGCCGAGTGGGCGCGAGGACTCGGGGGCCTCTACGGCCCGGATCGGGACATCTTTCTCCGCCGCCAGGGAAGAAACATTCCGGGGCTCGTCGTCATCGCACGAAACGCAGGCGTCACGATGCGTTTCCCTCTGCTCCTCCGGAAAGAGCTCTTCGACACGGGCGCAGAAAAGACCGCTCAGGACATCGGTACGCATGCCGGACCGCGCAGACGAAATAAGCTTTACGCAGTACTCCATCAGAGCCGAGGCCTGCTTCCGGGAAATGACTCTGCCCGCCGCCTCGAGTGCGGCGCGTTCTTCTTCAGAACACTCGAGAGAATCGAACGCGTCGCTTCCCCAGGAATGGAAGCTCCATAAGTCTCTGAAGATAAGGAAAAGCGTCTCGAAAACCTGCACCGGAGAAGCGCCTCTGCGAAAAAGCTCTTCCATGCGAGAAAAGACCCCCCGGTGTCCCGCGGATATCTCCTCGAGGATGCGTTCGAGTTCCCGCCTGCTTCCGCCTCCTGTCAGGCGTTCGACCGAGTCGAGCGTCACCTCCCCGTGCGAAAGGAGTATCGCCTGCTCGAGAATCGAAAGTGCGTCGCGCAAAGCTCCGTCAGAGAGTCGCGCAATCTCCCGCAGCGCCTCTCGTTCGGCCGGAATGCTCTCGGCGGAACACACGATCCCGAGCTGCGCGACGATGTCCGGAACGGAAATCCGATGAAAAGGAATATGATGACAGCGGGAACGGATCGTAACGGGGACCTTCTGCGGTTCCGTTGTGGCAAGGATGAACACGACGCGATCCGGAGGTTCCTCGAGCGTCTTCAGGAGAGCGTTGAACGCCGGCAGAGAAAGCATGTGAACTTCGTCGATGATGTATACCTTGTACCGGGATCCAAAGGGAGAGAGAGAGACATGCGACCGCAGCTCCCGGACTTCGTCCACGCCGTTGTTTGACGCGCCGTCGATTTCTATGACGTCGAGATTGCTTCCTTCCGTGATGCTCACGCAGCTCGCACATTCGCCGCAGGGTTCGATCGAATCTCCGCGTCTTTCGCAGTTCAGCGCCTTTGCGAGCAATCGCGCAAGTGTCGTCTTCCCGCATCCTCTCGGTCCGGAAAAGAGATACGCGTGAGAAACCGTCCGGTGCGTCAGTGCGCTCGACAGGACGAACATGGCTGTATCCTGCCCCTGGACCTGCGAGAACAACTGCGGACGATACCGGCGGTAAAATGACGCTTCCAAGAACAGACCCCCCATTGCTGCATTTCGGACGAGCCTATTCTAGCATGATGAATCGCGGTCGAATCGCCTAGTAGAGATAGCGGGCCATCGGGTGGCGGGTTTGCGCCCTGAGGAGAACTCCGTTCAGATTCGAGCGGATCGCATCGAGCGACGTCGCATTTCCGGGAAGAGGATCCCCGATGACAACACTGGGGCCGACGCGGAGTACCCTTCGCGCCCCGAAGCGATTCGTTTTCTCTCCGTTCCCGTCCGAACCGTTGCCCCCGATCGGAACGACCTGTATTTCGGAAGGTGACAATTCGAGCTGGAACGATCGGTCGAGTGCTTCCTCCATGGATGCGATGATTCTTTGCGAGCTTTCCGAATCTGGGATTCGGACAACTTCCGCTCCATCTATCGACAGTACACGATACCCGTTTTCAGAAGATATTGACGGAACGAGTGCGTTCAACGCCTTTTTCCGCTCGAGCGGCAGGCCTTTTTCGCGAATCTGTTTCGTGAGATACGCAATTCTCTCCTTCGTCTCTGGGTGATCCATCATGACACCGGGATCGACGTACGGGTGTTTGAGCTGTTCTTCGGAAAGCCCCTCCATTACTGTAACCATCGCAGCAGGAGGGTACCCCGCGGCGGCAACGACATCAAGCGCGACGGAATCGGCCTCGCGTTCAAGATCGATACTGTACGAATTCGTAATCGCCGTCTGCAAGAGACTCGCAAGAACGATCGGAGCGACGCTTCCTCCAGAGAGGACGATCGCTCCCAGCGTCAGGACATTCAGTCTCTGGGAACGCGCCGTCTGTATCATCGCATGTCGTCTGTCCGCATGGACGAGTTCGTGCGCGATGACAGCGGCGATTTCAGCGTCGCTGTGCAGAAACTCGAGCATTCCAGATGTCACGTAAATGATTCCACCGGGGAGACTGAACGCATTTGGGGATTTTTCGCGAATGCAGCGTATCTCGTACGGAAGCTCGCGGTTCATGAAAGGGACAAGGCGCGAGGAAATCATTGAGAGACGTGCAATCACCGATGGATCCACTATTCGCTCCCAACGTCCCTCCACCTGTTCGGCGACCTTCGCGCCGATCCGGATCTCCTTTTGCGGGTTCGGTTCCGCAGCGTCGGAAGAGACGGGTAGAAATGCCAAAAAGACACAGACAAGCAACGGCAGGAAACTGAATCTACGGCTTGACGGTCCCAGCGGATCGGGAATAGCCCTGCACCGCCTTTCGGCCTTTTTGCATAGCCATCATCTGTTTTCGGAGATCGGAAACGACGTTTTCCAGTTTCGACTGGACATCTTTTTCCTTTTGCAACAATTCGAGCGCAAGAGACTTCATATCGGATACCGAACAGCGGATCCTCGAATACTTTTCGACCCCGACTGCGGACTCTACCGCGTTCCAGAACGCATCGCTCTCCCTGCCGGACTCGACCGAGAGGATTTTCGAAATGCTCTCCCATTCATCAAAGATTTTTTCCTGGGCGGCTATAATGGATTGCTTCTCCTGCAGGATGAGGAGCAACGATTCCATGTCGATCGCATCGACGGCGGTCTCTTCTCTCGAAATGGAGTCACCGAGAGAACGATACAGCTCCGTTTCTTTCTCAAGAAGCCGGGTCAGATTTTCACCGAGATCAACCGGCAATAGTGAACCCTCCTGCCGCAACCGCAGGTCTTTCCTGGGCATCCTGAACTGGCGCCGGATTTTGTTCCCGTGCGAGTTTCTCTATGGCCTGTTCCCACGTGGCGCGTAATTCCTCAAGCATCGATCGGACGCTGCGAATTTTATCCGAGTTTTTATGAATATTCGCATCGACAAGTTCATAATACAGAAAATCGTAAAGGCGCATCAGATTCTCGGCGACCTCTCCCCCGACATCGATATTCAAGGCAAACATGAGTTCCCGGATGACATCCTGGGCTTTCTGGATATGCCGGTTCGTTTCCTCTATGTTCTGTTGCGCGACCGCTGCCTCTGCAAGACGGCACGAACGGATGCCGATATCGTAGGTTATGAGGAGAAGCTGTTCCTTGGAGGCAGTTGCGATCTGATTGACCTGGTATGTGAATTGGGCATTCCTTGCTCGCTTTTCATCCATTGCAACGGCTCACACTCCTCTCTATCGAGTATCGGACGCCCCGGGCCGAATATTAAACCGCATGGTCGCTTCAGCAAAGCTTTTCTATTTCCACCTTTCGCATAATATCCGCGACGGCAGCGCGTCCGAAAATTCCCTTCTCAAAATGCGTCGTCGTCTCCCACGCGCATGCCATCGCGAATCTGATCGTGTCGAGAGACGACATCTTTTCTTCGCGGGCGGCGATCATTCCGGCAATCAGCGCATCGCTCGAGGCGAAGAGCGAAACCGCCGTCCTCCGGTCCGACATTGAGAGAAAAATTCCGTCCGGACAGGAAAACACATTCCCGAAGACATGGTACGACGCGATCACCCACTGGATTCCTCTCTCACGCAATCTGGAGACGACGTCGATGATGTTGTCAAGAGAATTGAGAGGAACGCCATGCATCCGCGACATGAACCGGTGGTCTATCTTCGCGATTGTCGGCTCCGCGTCGAGCGCTTCGAGAAGCGGCTCTCCCGCAGAATCGATGATGGTCGGGATACCAAGGCTCTGCGCCTTCCGTATCAGTTCGGCATAGATTCCCGTCTCCACTCCGGGAGGAAGAGAACCTCCGATGACAACCACTCTCGCTCTCTGGAGCATTCTCGTGTACATCCGCATAAACCGGACCTGAGCATCTTCGGAAACGTCGGGGCCGGGCTCGGACAATCCAGTGCCTACATTACCGTTCTCGTCGATAATATAGACGTTCGTCCGGGTTTCTCCGGGAACGTGAACGAAACTTGTCGTAATTTGTTCGCGTCGCAGGAAATCGAGAATATATGCGCCATTGAACCCCGCGAGGTACCCCATCGCAGTCGATTCATACCCAATCTGGTGAAGCATGATCGAAACGTTGATTCCCTTTCCTCCGGGTGTTCTGTCGGCCTGTTGTGACCGGAACCAGCCTCCGGGTCTGAAGTCCGAGACGACGAATTCTTCGTCCACGGCAGGATTGAGAGTAACGGTGACAATCATGGACGTCCCCCCATAATGATCGGACGCCGGAGGTCGTCCCGGCGTCCGATCATTGGAAAATATAGTGTTATTTCAGGAAAGAAAGAACCGTATCGAGCGAAGCGGGTATCTCCGTCCGAACGATGCCCCCCCTGCTCAGTTCGACGACCGCGGGCATTCCCTTCAGTTGCAGTTTCTCGACCATTTTCCCGTTGCGATACCCGTCGACCAGGGCAAGCTTCTTCCCCTGTTTTTCCGCTTCTTTTGCGGCTTTTTCACTCATCCGGACCTGGCCTTCGTCGATGCTCGAATAAAAAAGCGCAACGACATGTTCGGGTTCCATGAGAAGCGACCGGAGATGAACCTGTTCGTTGATGTACGAGACCGCCGACATAGCCGCGACGGCACCGTCACCGGCGGCCGTAACGACCTGGCGCAACCCTTTCTCGCGAACGTCTCCGGCGGCATAAATCCCTTCAACCGACGTTTCCATGTCCTCGTTCGTGATGATCCATCCGCCCTTTGCGGCCTTGACGAGTCCGCGGACCGATTCGTCATACGGAGCCTGGCCCACGAACATAAAGACACCGGCTACGGGGAGATTCGAAACCTCTCCCGTCTTCACGTTCTTCAATACGAGGTTTTCGACCATACCCTCCCCTTCGATCTTCTCGACGACCGTATTCCATATCGGTTCGATCTTCGGGTTCGAGAGAGCGTGCTCGATCGCCGCACGGTCCGCCCGAAACTCGTCACGACGGTGAATGATATAGACTTTCTTCGCGAACTTGGTCAGGTACGTTCCCTCTTCGACGGCCGTATTACCGCCACCGATGACTGCGATGACTTCGTCCTCGAAAAAGGCTCCGTCGCACACCGCGCAATAGCTGACCCCCTGGCCGATATGCTCCGCTTCCCCTTCGCAGCCGAGGCGGCGGAAATACGCGCCGGTGCAGACGATGATCGCTTCCGCCTCGATCTCTTCCTTTTCAGTCACAACGATCTTCCTGCCGTCGCGGATTTCGACCTTGCGGACTTCCGCATCCCGGAATTCGGTGTCAAACTTTTCC
>CALFXN010000599.1 GCA_937957815.1 uncultured Synergistales bacterium | reverse complement strand
CCGAGCTGCATCGGACGAGTGTTTTCAGGATATTCCAGGATACTAGCATGTACGATTCCTCCCGGAAAGGAGATACGGCACATTTCCTTCGAAGAGAACCCTGAGGTCCGTAAGTCCGTATTTCAGCATCGCCATCCGATCGAGCCCCATACCCCACGCGAATCCCGTGTATCGTTCCGGGTCGACGCCGCCCGCCCTCAATACGTCGGGATGAGTCATGCCGAGCCCGGCCACTTCGAGCCATCCCGTTCCCTTGCAGATCCGGCAGGACGGGTTCCGTCCGGAACATTCGATACACTCGATATCGAGCTCCATCGAAGGTTCCGTGAATGGGAAATAACTGCCGCGGTAACGGGCGGCGAGCGGGCGGTCAAAGAAGGCATTCATCAGGGCACCAAGGCATCCCTTGAGATCCGCGATGGAAACGTCGGTATCGACCATCAGCCCCTCGAGCTGATGGAACATCGGCGAATGCGTGGGGTCGCTGTCTCTGCGGTACACCTTTCCAGGGACGACGATCCTGATCGGTGCGCCGTGCGCACGCATCGCGCGCACCTCGACGGGAGACGTGTGCGTCCGGAGGACTCTTCCGTCGGGGAAATAGAACGAATCCTGCATGTCTCTCGCCGGATGGGACGGGGGGATATTCAGGGCTTCGAAATTGTAGAAATCTTCCTCGACCTCCGGACCGAGAGCGACGGAGAAGCCGAGACCGGACATGATTTCGACGATCTGGCGCTCCGTTTCGACCACAGGATGGAATCCGCCGCAGTCGCGTCCTCTCGACGGAAACGTGACATCGACGCGATCTTCTCTCTCAACCCGGTCGAGCTCCCTTTCTTCAAGAACGTGCCGATGCGCCTGCAGACGCTCCTCGAGCTCGTCGCGAAGGACATTGACAAGCTGTCCCGCCTGCGGCCGGCTCTCCGACGGCAGAGTTCCGAGACTTTTCAGGAGCGCCGTAACCGCCCCTTTTTTTCCGAGAAAGCGGACTCTCAGGGAATCAAGATCTTCGAGTCCGGCAACCGAATCGATTTCTCCGGAAAAAGACGAACGAATACCCCGAATATGAATTTCCAGGTCCGTCATATACTTCTATCCCCCTCCCTGGCACTTTCGTGCTGAATACGAACGTAACTATTAGGCGTGCCCCTGACAGGGAAACGCCGCATACGAGGGTTAGAATACCAACTCTCACCCGGAACATCAATAAAACGACCGGAATCTTTCCTGTCGGCAAGACGGAAAAACAGTTCCGGAGCGACCTCCGTGCCATAAGAGAAGGGTTCCTATCAGGACACCCGACAGGAACCCGCAAAAAAACGTTCTCTCGATCTCGGGAGACGTCGTATTTTCCGTAACTTACTGCCCCGAAGACGCGCGCACTTTCGCGGCGAGATTTTCGAACGCTGCCATATCGTTGATGGCAAGTTCGGACAGCATCTTCCGGTTGATTTCGATACCGGCCTTCTTGAGCCCGTTCATGAAAAAGCTGTAGGACATCCCGTTCATACGCGCAGCCGCATTGATTCTCGTGATCCAGAGACGGCGAAAATCCCGCTTCTTCCGTTTGCGGTCGTTGTAGGCTCGGGAGAGAGATTTGAGGTATTGCTGACGGGCCATACGGTACGTGTGTTTCTTCAGCCCGAAATATCCCTTGGTTATCGCAAACAACTTTTTCCGCTTTTTATCGCTTACACTGCCGCCCTTGACGCGGGGCATGGCATGTCACCTCTCTGTCGTACTGGATTATTTCAACTTCTAAGCATATGGTAGAAGCTTCTTCATCGCGCCTTCGAGGCTATGCGAAACATATCCCGTCATACGAAGCTGCCGCCGCCTTCTGGTGCTCTTCGACGTCAAAAGGTGCCCGCGTCCGTTCTTGCGATAGGCCACTTTGCCGGTTCCCGTCATCGAAAACCGCTTTTTCGTGCCCGAGTGGGTTTTCATTTTGGGCATTTCCGTCTCCTCCTTCCTGCTATTGTACGCACAAGAGAAAGCCCGCCGCTAACGCGGCAGGCGTGTCACGACGTCGTTTCTTCGCGCCTAGTCACCGGTCGTCGATTCTGTGACAGCGGCGCTTGCCCCCGCCTCGGCCGCAGACGAAACGGTTTTGTCTTCCGGCGTCTTCGCCGATTCGGGAGTCCTGTCGTTCTTCAAGGTCTTCGGCTTTACCTGAGGAATCGGAGTCATCATGATCCGCATATACCGCCCCTCCATCCGGGGGTCGCCCTCGCTCTTGCCCAGCCCCTCGCAGGCGAGCATCACGCGGTTCAGGACCTCGCGCCCCTTATCCAGAAAGGCCATTTCCCGTCCCCGGAAGAAAACCGAAACTTTCACCCGATGCCCATCCTCAAGAAAACTCCTGATCGCCCTGACCTTGAAATCGTAGTCGTGATCATCGATCTTAGGACGCATCTTCATTTCCTTGAGGGTCTGCACCTTCTGCTTCTTCCGGGCGTCTTTTTCCTTCTTCTGCATCTGGTATTTGTATTTCCCGTAGTCGAGGATACGACATACCGGCGGCTTGGCGAGCGGGGCGACCTCGACAAGATCGAGGCTCCTCTGCTCCGCCAGAAGGATCGCTTCTTTCGTCGGAACAACACCGAGCTTCACACCCTTTTCGTCTATGAGCAGAACGTCGGGGCAGGTAATCTCCTCATTGATCCTCGGTTCATCGTCGGCCTTTTGCGCGACTATTGTGCCTCACCTCCACATAATATAAGGGCCGGAGTCATACGACCGCCGGCCCGTCAAGAATACTCGATTTCACTTGGCCTTGACCCGTTCGACACGAAAGCCGACAGGTGAGAGGGCGGTCCCCCTACTTGCTAAAAGACTATATCATACTTGCGCACTCCGCGCAACGGAGTTCCCGAGATTCGGCGCCACATGCTTCTCCCGGGTCATGCGACACCGCACCGTCGCCGGTATCACACTCTCCTGATTTCCGGCCTGTATTCGCTGTCCAGAAGGGAGATCAAGTCGTCGATCGACATGCTCCCCAAATCTCCCTTCGTCCTGCATCGCGGAGCGACCGCCCCGTTCGCGACCTCTTTCTCTCCGATGACGACCATATAGGGCATCTTCAGAACCTGGGCGTCCCGTATTTTCTTGCCGAGCTTCTCGTCACGGACGTCGACTTCGGTTCGGATGTCGTGCT
>CALFXN010000598.1 GCA_937957815.1 uncultured Synergistales bacterium | reverse complement strand
TCGCCTTCTGAATTGGAAAACGGCGGGAGGATCTGCCCCATGATGAGCGGATGTTTCCTCATGTACGCCATCTCCTCCTTGGCCAACCGCCCAGGTTTGTTCGGCACTGTATCGCTGATACCTCTCTATTTCTATGTCGTGAAGCCTGGCGGCGAGCCCGAGATCCGACAAGAGCTGCGTCGATCCGTAGGTCTCCAGCACATATCGGCCGCATATTCCGGTGATCTGCTCCAAATGCCCCTTCGTGGAGATATCCTTCGCCTCCATCGAAAACGGCATCCGGTGTTTGCAACGGTTTGAAAGTCCGATTTGTGCGGATTGGAGTCCGCATAATGAAAGATGCGCGTCAGGCTCCCTGGAGATCGGAAAAAGCGAATGAAACGGAATGTGCCGCTTACTTTCCGGAAGGACCGACCTGTCCGACTCTTCGATAGAGAGAAACCGGCCGCCCGATTGGTTTATATGACGGCGTTTTCGAAAGAACGCCGTCCGTTACCAGATATTCCAGATAGCGCCACGCGGTCGAACGGGAGATGTGGCAGATCTGCATGGCATCGGCAACGGACATCGTCCGGAACGGATCCGTTTCGAACGCGGCGAATATTCGGGAAAGGCACTCGCGCTGCAGGCCCTTCGGAGTCTCCTTGCCGACGATCGACAGGCGTCGCTCCGTCAGGAGCTTGTCGACTTCTTCCTGATACACCCTCCCCGATAACCGCGACCGGTATTCGAAGAATTTCCGGAATGCCTCTATCGATGTCACGAGCCGGTCAATACCGAAGGGCTTCAGAATGAAGTCGAAGACACGATACCCGAGAATGGAATCGATCGCGACGACGTTACTGATGCGACTCACCCCGATCATCATCGCAATGCTCTCCCGCTGGACAATCCGAACCGCTTCGAGAGGCCGCCTGGGCGACATGGCGGGTTCCAGGATGACGAGGTCCGGAGACGCGGACCGCAGGACTCTGCGCATGTCCGTAGAATTGAAAACGCCTCCGACGAGTTCGAACCCGCCCTGCCCGCGCACACAGCGCTCCACGATATGCATCACCATAGGATCCGCCCCGGCGATCAATACGTGTATCTTTTTCTTGCTCCTCTTCCAGAGGCGATGTGCCTCGTCCATTGCCCACGTTCCTCCCTTTTCAGTGATGTTTTACACAATGCACGGAATGGCACTCCGCAGATATCTCCGGAGTGTTTTCTCTGTTTCTTTCGGTGTTCACTCCTTGCAGGGATTGAGAAAACGAAAGAAAGGGAATGAAACGAGCGTTCCTTCCCAGTGGGGGACAGCCATGAATCGCGAAAACAAAACACAATACCTTGATAATTTTAGGGGTTGTCTCAGAACTTGTCGCTTTGAAGAGAGTATTTCTTGTCATTTATATTTATATTTGAATAAAAAGCAAAAACGTAGTATTTGCAATAATTTAAGGCTAATTTTTAGAATATAGATGTACTAGCACTTTCTATCTATTTTTCTGGGAGAAAAACACGTTGGATCCGCTCAGGTACTCCATTGACGATGATCGTTTTTTTCTTGATTCTGAGTCTTTCCTGAAAAAAAGTGAAAAAAACCAGGAGGATGGCTTGTATGGGAGGTTTTTCAAGGAAACAGCAATTGAAGCTAGTAGTTTGATTTGTTTTTTAACAAGTATTACTATTTGATGCTGAACGTGGGCCGGGAGCGATTTCCTGATTCGTCGACAGGCGGTCCATACGGAGAGGAACGAGAGGTTCATGGATATGGAATCTTCAGCCCTGGGACCTCCCTTCGGGAAAACACCTCCATATCCGACCGGCTCGTCGAGTTGAGCCGGACATTTCTCTGGAAGGTCGGATTCGCCTCATCTTTTCGCGGAAAGCAAGGCCGAACGGGAAATTCAGGACGATTACGGATTGCCGGAGATCTCGTCCGGCGACATGTGCGTTGTGCCGCACGCGGACGAAGAGAAAGTCGGAGGAGAGTACGGGTACGCCAGGGGAGCTGCGTCTTGAGGACGAGAGGGTTTGCCCTATTGACTCTGACACTGTGTCAGGGGGGATCATCTCCCGAAAGCCAAATGGAGAAATGTGAGCTATACTCGGCAGCGTCATGCCAGACCATGCGCGACGAACATTACATCGGGAGGTGCGACGGATGAGCGGAAAGAAGATAATTCTGTGCGTTGTTCTGCTGTTCGCGATGGCGTTGTTTTCGGGAGGGTGCGGTGGAGGTGGTGGGGACTCTCAGGGGATTCTCGACAAGATTTACTACATCGGGGAGGTTCACGGAGATCTCGCCGCGTACCTCAGGGCGATAGCGACCGAATTCCTTCCGTACGACGGAGAGGCGACGGATTCGCCGCTGCTCGTATCGTTCCGTGACGGGTTTATCCCCGACGAATCCACGAAGGACGCGGTCAAAAAGGTGTTCGACGCAGGGCAGGTCGTGGCGGTCGAGCACGCGACGGTCGACGAGGTCAACGGCTTCCTGGCGGCTATCGGCCAGGAGCCGAACTTCAGTCTCGATACCGCCGAGGACGGCCTGGACTACGTGGAACTGTACGCCGTCGAAAAGCTCTCGCG
>CALFXN010000597.1 GCA_937957815.1 uncultured Synergistales bacterium | reverse complement strand
CTCCCGTCGGACCTTCCGACGGGAACGGTCATCGAGGCCGGGACGGCGCTCCTTCGGGTCGTCGAACGCGGCAAACGCCCCGGTGAACCGCATTCGTACGACTATCGAGGATACTGCCTGCTTCCGACGGTCGGCTTTTTCCTCTCGGTGATCCGAAGCGGCGTCGTCCGTCGCGGAGACGCCGTCGTCACGGAGAAATGATTCCCCGCGCGGACGGCCGGAAGGCGCGGGGACGTGCCGAATGACAGGGGGAACGACGAGCGGAACCGCGATGACGGTTCCGCTCGTCGTTTTTGGGGCATCGACACGAGAATCGGCCGAAGGGAATCTGTCTTATATATGCAACTTGCATATATAAGATTTATGTGGTACTCTTTCAGCGGAACGCAATGAAACGGTTTTCCCGAATCACGGAACGGAGGCGACGACATGCCGCAGGGGCGATGCAGACGACACGGGAACGGCCCGTGTTCGTGCGGAATGGGGAATATCTACCGTTTCGTCGAACCCGTCGTTCTCTTTCTTCTGAAAACCAAAGGCCACTCTCACGGATACGAACTCGCCGGGGATCTCGCCGAGTGCACGCTCACCGACTCTTCCGTCGATCTGGGAGGGCTCTATCGCATCCTTCAGCGCCTCGAGGGAGAGGGATTCGTCGTGTCCGAATGGGACACGTCGGGCGCGGGTGCGGCCCGCAGGATGTACGCGATCACTCCGGCGGGAGAGAACCGCCTCCGCCAATGGGTGACGGTGCTCGGGAACATGACGCGCTCGATGAACGCATTCCTCGAAAGGGCAAAAGAATCGGGCGTTGTGCCTTTGGCGGAAGGAGGGAGCGATCATGCCGCGAGGTGACGGAACAGGACCGTGCGGAGCCGGCCCCGGAACGGGACGCGGGAAGGGACGCTGCGGCGCCTCTCGCAGCGACAGTCTTCCGGGAGCGCGACGACGACAGGGTGGTATGGGAGGGGTGTTCCCCGTCGGGGACGATGGGGCGCCGCCGGATTCAAACGAAGGGAGCGATTGAGAATGCCACGAGGTGACGGAACGGGACCGACGGGACTGGGGTCGATGACGGGACGCGGAATGGGGTATTGCGCCGGAGCGGGGTTCCCCGGCTATGTCCGCGGAGGCAGAGGTTTTTTCGGATTCGGACGGGGGTTCGGAATGGGACGCGGCTTTTTCCGCGCGGTTCCGCCGGCGTATGGGTTTTTTCCGGCTGCGCCGGTAAGCCCCGAACAGGAAAGGACTGCGCTCGAAAATCAGGTTGCGGCGCTTGAATGGAATCTCGCCGAGCTCAAGAAACGTCTTTCGGAGATCGCGTAGAGTCGGCGGAGAGGTATCGCGCGACCGGCGCGAAAAACGGAGGCGCCATTCACTTTTTTCCGTTCCTTCCCGCGTCCGGGGAAGAGGCTTCCGGTTTATGTGGGAACCTCTTCATTCATCTGTCGAGGAGGTTCGTCATTCATGAAGATCGCTTTTTCCGCAAAGGGAACGACGCCTGAATCGCCGCTCGACGCACGGTTCGGTCGTACGGCTCGTTTTCTCGTCTTCGACCCGGAAATGGAAACCTGGGGTACGGTCGAAAACACGCAGAACCTGAACGCCGCACAGGGCGCGGGCATCCAGTCCGCGCAGAACGTGATCCGTTCGGGCGCGAAGGCTGTCGTCACGGGAGGTCATTGCGGCCCGAAGGCATTCGATGTTCTCCGGGCGGCCGACATCGAGGTGTTCGCGAGCGATGCCCCATCGGTCGCCGAAGCGTTGCGGCTCTTTCAGACCGGAAAACTCGAACGGATCGACGCGGCGGACGTGGAAGGGCACTGGGCATGATCCTTGCCGTGGCTTCCGGCAAGGGAGGTACGGGAAAGACGACCGTCGCGCTGTCCCTCGCGTCCGTCGCAAAGAACAGGATTATCTACGTCGACTGCGACGTCGAGGAGCCCAACGCGCACCTCTTTCTCAACCCCAGGATCGACCGTTCCGACGAGATCTGTATCCCTGTTCCGTTCGTGGACGAGACGCGATGCACCCACTGCGGGAAATGCGCGTCCATCTGCCGGTACGGAGCGATCGCCTCACTTCCGGCGATGACGCTCGTCTTTGAAGAACTCTGCCACGGATGCGGCGGATGCACGATCGCGTGCCCCGTGAGCGCGATAACGGAAAAGCAGCACCGGATCGGTGTCGTCGAATCCGGCTCGAGCGACGTTCTGGAACGCGTCACGCTCGTTCAGGGACGGATCGATGTCGGCGTTCCCCTGTCACCTCCCCTGATCCGGGCCGCAAAGAAGGCCGCGGACGATGAGAAGAATGTTCTCCTCGACTGCCCGCCGGGAACGTCATGCCCGATGATCGCGTCGGTGCGGGGCGCCGATTACGTCGCGCTCGTCACGGAGCCGACCCCCTTCGGCCTGCACGATCTGTCGCTCGCCGTGGAAACGCTCCGCGAACTCGCTCTCCCTTTCGGCGTTATCATCAACCGGTCATGCGAGCGCGACGGAATCATCGAAGCGTTCTGCGACGCGACGGGAACCGCGATCCTCGGGCGCATTCCGGATGATCGCAGGGTTGCGGAAGCGTATTCCCGCGGGGTTATCCCGACGGCGGAGTCTCCTCTCATGCGGAGGGTGTGCGAACGGGTCGCCGAGAGTGCTGCGGAACGGGCCTCGGAGAAAGGAGTCCGCCGATGAAAGAAGTTCTCGTCATCTCGGGCAAGGGCGGAACGGGGAAGACCAGCATCACGGCGTCGTTCGCCGCGCTGTCGCGTGATGCCGTGGTCGCCGATTGCGATGTCGACGCGGCGGACCTCCACCTTGTGCTTGCGCCGGAAACCCGGCGGCGGGAGGCCTTCATTCAGGGGAATCTCGCAACCGTTCGCACGAATGCATGCACGGCCTGCGGCCGCTGTTCGGAGGTCTGCCGTTTCGGCGCCGTTCGGACGACGGCGATCGGACACGCGTTCATCGACGCGTCGTCCTGCGAGGGGTGCGGCGTCTGCGTCTGGAACTGTCCCGTACAGGCGATCGACTTCCCCGAACGCGAGTGCGGCGAATGGTTCGTATCGGAGACGCGCTTCGGAACGATGGTTCACGCCCGTCTCCGGGCGGCCGCGGAGAATTCGGGAAAGCTCGTGAGCCTCGTGCGCCGAGAGGCGCGCAGGATCGCGGAGGAACGGGACAGGGCGATTCTCCTCACCGACGGCCCCCCGGGCGTCGGATGCCCCGTCATCGCCTCCCTGACCGGGGCGGACGCGGCCGTCATCGTGACGGAGCCGACGGTATCCGGAGAACACGACATGCAGCGCGTTCTCGGGCTCGCGCGTCACTTTCGCGTTCCCGCATACCTGTGCGTCAACAAGTGGGATATCAATCCGGCGATGTCGAAACGCATCGAAACGTTCGCGGCGCGCGAGAACGTACGGCTCCTCGGCAGGATTTCGTACGATGCGGCCGTGACGGACGCGCAGGTCTCAGGCCGGACGGTTACAGAACACGGGGGGACCGCAGCCGGAGAGATCCGGACGATCTTTTCGGCGCTTCGCGGCGCACTCGGGCTCGAAGCCGCCGAACGCTGTATTTGAACACGGCAAAAATCCAATTTCAAGGAGGGACCACGAACATGAAGATAGCCGTACCCGTAGCGAACGGAACACTGTGCATGCACTTCGGCCACGCGCCGCAGTTTGCGATCCTGACCGTCGACGACGCGACGAAGAAGGTCACGTCGAACGAAATTCTCGAAGCTCCCGAACACGAACCCGGCCTGCTCCCGAGGTGGCTCGGAGAGAAGGGTGTCACCGCGATCATCGCCGGCGGCATGGGGTCGCGCGCGCAGGGACTTTTCGGCGAACGGGGTATCGCCGTCGTTACCGGAGCGGCGGTCGGAACTCCGGACGAGGTCGTTCGCGACTATCTCGCCGGAACGCTGCAATGCGGCGAAAACGCCTGCGACCACTGATCTTCCGGAAGAACGCCCGCACATGAGGCGGACGGATGCATCGCCGGAAGGTGGAGAAGAACGGGCGTTCCGTCTTTCCGGCGGAACGCCCGTTCTTTGTACGACGCTGCGGCGGCTCAGTTGTAGGCGAGCCGCGTCTCCGGATCGCAGACGACCTGCGAGATCATCTCCTGCCACGAAGGCGATTCCCAGGTTTTCAGAGCCGTATGGATCGTGTAGTACTTCTCCGGGATCGGGTGCGTTCCGATGACGACGGGGAGCCCGTACGCCTCGTCGATGTAGCGCCGGAAGAAATCGATTCTGTGGCATGGCGGGTATCCCACCACGAGCCCCGTCGCGAGGTGGATCACGGTCGCTCCGTTCTTCTTCATCTCGGCGGGCGCGTACTCGACATTCCCGCCCGGGCATCCGTCGCATGTCGTATAGCCGACGAGCTCGACCTCCCTGCCCTTGTAGAGGCTGAAGGCCCCTTCGCGGTTCCGCAGCGACCGGAGGCATTTCCCCCCGGCGCAGGTGTGGTATCGGTTGCAGATGAGGATCCCCACCCGAACGATGTTGGTATTCATACAAAACCCCTCCCTGGCTCGGAAATCGTGTGATTCGCCCCCCGTTCCGTCTGTGGAACGGACACCACATACTGTACCGCAGATTGCCTCGTTTGTAACCCTCTCGGGGTTTTTTCATCGCGTGAAACAGAGCCTGTCGCGCGTTGCGTCTTCGACGATGTGCGATAATAGCAAAAGAAACACAACAATGCGTCTCTCCGGGAGATGATGGGATCATGCTCGATTCGCTCAAGGTTACCGTCCTCGTCGAGGACAGCGCACCGTACGAGAGTCCGCTTCTCGGGCAACACGGAGTCTCTTTCTGGCTCGAGGCTGCAGCCGGAGGCAAGACACGGCGGATTCTCGTCGATGTGGGACAGAACGCCGATACCCTGCTCCACAACGCCGGAGCTCTCGGAATTCCGCTCGGGGAAGCGGACGCCGTCGTGATCACGCACTGCCACTACGACCACACCCGAGGTCTCGCCCGTGTCGTGAAGGCCATCGGGAAAAGGGACGTTCCGGTCATCGCGCATCCGGCGCTCTTCCGGCCCAATTTCATCACCGCGCCGTTTCTTCGTCACGTCGGCATCATGCAGGAAGACGAACCGGAGGACATCCGCGCCGCGGGAGGAACGCTCTTCCCGGTTTCCGGACCGCTGCAGCTGATGCCGGGACTCGTCACGACAGGCGAAGTCCCACGCGTCACGGACTTCGAGGAAGTCGGCATCGCCCTCTCGACAATCGACGAACGGGGTCACGCCGTCCCGGACGCCATGCCGGACGATATCGCGGTCGCGGCGCGCGTCGCCGGGTGCGGCGCAGTCATCGTCACAGGGTGCAGCCATGCGGGGATCGTCAATATCCTGAAACACGCCACCGCTCCCGGGGAGCGCATCGCCGGGATCGTCGGCGGCCTGCATCTCGTCGAAGCATCGCAGGAACGAATCGCGAAAACCGTCGCGGCACTCTCGGAGTTCTCGCCATCCCTCCTAGCGGCCGGACACTGCACGGGGTTCCGGGCACAGGCGGCCATCTACGCGGCCTTCGGCGATCGGTTCGCAACCATGGGCTCCGGAACTGTCTTCGCTTTTCCGGCATAGCTTCGAATTCCGGTGCGAGGACGTTCCCGAAACGTCCTCGCCGTAGCGGAGAGCCTCGTCTCTGACGCTACACGATCCACTTCCGCCGCACGTTCCGCACGCTGAAGGCGAAAAGTACGGCGCAGAAGCCGGCGAGCGCCGCGAAATCGAGCGCGAGCGGCATCGACGCGCCGTTCGAGAGAGACTTCCGAAGCGCGTCCGCGCCGTACGTCAGCGGCAGAACGTAGGAAAGCGGCCGAAGCAGAAGCGGCAGCCGCTCGATCGGGAAGAACAGCCCGCACAGAAAGACCATCGGAAATCGGAAGAAGTTCGAAAAGGTCTGCGCCTCGAAGACCTCGCTGACCGACACGGCGACGAAGAGTCCGAGGAATGTGCATGAGACGGCCATGAGGAAGGTCGTGACGAGAAACGCACCCCACGAAACCTCGGAGAGGTCCGCGAGGAACGACGCGATCGCCACGGGAACGAACGCGTTGAGCACTCCGAAGAGGATCGCTCCCGACGTTTTCGCGAACATCAGAAGCTCCAGCGAAACCGGGGCGAGCAGGAGCCGTTCGAACGAGCGGCTTTTCTTTTCGAACGTGATCGTCACGGCGAGCATCGACGTCGTCCCGAACAGGATCGAAACCGCCACAACCCCAGGCAGGACGCCTGCGATGCTTTCGACGCCCTGCCCCGAGCGGATGAAGAACATTGCCGTCCACGCGACCGGAAAGATCAGTCCCCAGCTGACGTTCGGCGGCTTGAGATAGTACGTCTTCGTGTCCTTCAGAAGGATGTTCCAGAACGCGATCCACCGCTTCATCCGTTGCCACC
>CALFXN010000596.1 GCA_937957815.1 uncultured Synergistales bacterium | reverse complement strand
TTGAGAAGAGTGATGAAAACCTTTCCGACGGGTTCGATCACTTTGATGGAGGGGCCGACCATCGCTCCCGCCGCGATGCCGAGGACGAAACCTATTGCGATCTGCCAGATGAGCGGAATGCCTTTCTTTCCTTCCAAAAGAACGCACCTCCCGTTGAAAGATGAAAGAAAAACTAACCGGACAGCAGGTTATCGTGAGTCCATCGCACCCCTCCAATTCGAAGCATGTGTGCTGCATTTAATGGAGAGTATAGACCGAAAGTTGCGAAACGTCCACAGAAGTAAGGGCTCCTTGTGGGGATGGGGCGCGTGGGATACAATGCCGTCGTACTGGATGAAATTCTTCGGACGAGAGAGGAATATATGGAGGACCCCGAACATGAAAAAGAAGATCGTGAGTTCCGTATGTGCGCTCTTCCTTGTGCTGCTGACGACGGCGTGCGCGGGAGCGGAACACAGGGGAGGAATCGTGCTCGTCCTTTCCGGCGGAGCGATGCGGGGGCTGGCGCACATCGGTGTGCTCCAGGCGTTGGCCGAGAAGGATATCCCCATCGTCGGCATCGTCGGGACGAGCATGGGATCGATCATCGGCGGACTTGCCGCGAGCGGGTATAAACCTGAAGAGATTCTCGAAGTCATCGAGACGCTCGACCTCGGGAACCTCATGTCGGAACAGGCGACGCCCATATTCGTCCCGAGCGGGGATTCCGATGCGCGGCTCAACCAGATCCCGTGGGCGTATATGGACAAGGCCGGGAACGTGACGGGGCCTCTGGGGGGGTTGACTGGCGTCAAGCTCCTCGAACGTTTCGCGCAGCTCGCGTCGCGCGTCCGGATCGTCGATTTCGACGACCTCCCGATCCCGTACGCCGCGGTCGCGACGGATCTCGAAACCGGCCAGAAGGTCGTCCTTCGCAGCGGCAGTCTGGCGTCGGCCATGCGGGCTTCGATGTCAATTCCGATCCTCTTCGAGCCGTGGTCCATCGGAGGGAAACTCCTCGTCGACGGAGGGCTCGTGTCGAACCTGCCGGTCTTCACGGCGAAGGAGCTCTTCCCCGGATATCCCGTAATCGCCGTCGTCGTGACGAGCTCTCCGCGGTCGAAGGAAAACCTCCACTCGCTCCTCGACGTGATCGATCAGACGACGACGATCTTCACGGCGTCGAACGTCGCTGTCGAGAAGACGGCCGCCGATGTCCTCATAACGCCGGATGTCCGCGGCGTCGCGATGTTCGAGACAAAGAGCGCGCTAAAGGTCGTCGAGAACGGCAGGACCCTCGCGATGCAGAAGATGCCCGAAATCGAGAGGCTTCTCGCTTCGGCCCCTCCGGCGCCGCACCGCGAGGAGCGCCCCGTTCCCCCTGTGAGCGACGTCCGGATCGAAGGGGTGTCTCCGGCGATGGCCGTATCTCTCCGACAGCAGTATTCTCCCTGGATCGGCAAGCCGCCGAGCGAGCTCGACGTCATCAAGGCGGGGATGGACCTCGGGAAGCGTACCGACATCCAGGCCGTGGACTACTACCTCGAAAAGGAAAACGGCGGGACCGTGGTCGTCATGAAGGTTCAGCGCAAGTCCGCCTATGAGATCAACGTCGGCGGGTTCACGACGAATCTTCATCCGTATCGCTGGATCTATCTCAACGGCGTCGCGAGAAACCTCATCAACGACGGAGACCTGCTCCGCACGACGCTGAAAATCGGGGAGCAGTGGGGCGTCGAGGTCAGCTACCTGACGGATCCCGAGGAAGACAAGTCGTGGGAGGTCCTTCTCTCCGGCCAGAGCTGGGAGGTCAGCCCCCAGAACGCGCGTCTCCGCACATGGGAGCGATACGGCGGCGGCGTCGTCAAGCGTTTCAACGTCGGTGCCGCGAACGCGGGGCTTGGCTTCGCCGCGGAGAGCGTCCGGGAACTCGGCGAGGTCACGACGGCGTGGGGGCCCTACGGATTCCTGACCTACAGCACGATGGACAGCGACACGGACCCGACGCACGGAATCGCGCTTCAGGCGAAGATCTGGTGGCCGGACTACGACGAGGTCCTCTACCGGCTCTCCTTCTTCCAGGCGGCTCAAATCTCCGACAAGTGGCGATTCTACCTGCGGGCGGGATTCGCCGAAGGAGATCTGAAAACGCCGGGGCACGCGGTATATCTCGGCGCCGCGCAGGAGCTGTACAGTTACGCCGGACGCCCGATCGAGGCCGAATTCATGGCGTGGTGGAACGTCGCGTTCCGCCGCGTCTACATCAAGAGCTGGTGGGGGAGCCTCATGGCCGAGCTCTTCGGCGGCATGGGGTACGCGTGGAACGACGAAGGCGACCGCATCCGGAACCTCTGGGAGACTGGAATTTCCTTCTCCGTCCCCGGGAAGTTCCTCGATGCGCGGCTCATGTTCCTCTATAATGACGAGAACGATTTCAAGATAGGGTTCTTCATAGGCACTCCGATGTGGGGGCATTTCCCACTTCCGTAGCGGATCGGACAATATCAGCCCGGACCGGGGGCGGCAATGTCCGGTCGTGCCCGTCGCGGCACGGGCGGGAAGGATAGTCATGGCGAGAAATATCACATCCAGATCGACCGATTTCTCGGAATGGTACCTCGATGTCATCAAGACGGCGGAACTCGCCGATTACGCCCCGGTACGCGGGTGCATGGTCATTCGTCCGACCGGGTACGCCGTCTGGGAGGCGATCCAGCGGTACTTCGACGACGCGTTCAAGGAGACCGGGCACGTCAACGCCTACTTCCCGCTCCTGATCCCGAACTCCTTTCTCGAGAAGGAGGCCGAACACGTCGAGGGCTTCGCGCCCGAGTGCGCGGTCGTGACCCACGCGGGCGGCGAAGAACTCGAGGAGCCGCTCGTCGTCCGGCCGACGTCCGAGACGGTAATCGGGCATATGTACAGCAAGTGGATCCAGTCGTGGCGCGACCTGCCGATCCTCATCAACCAGTGGGCAAACGTCATGCGCTGGGAGAAGCGTCCGCGCCTCTTCCTGCGGACGTCGGAGTTCCTCTGGCAGGAGGGGCACACGGCGCACGCTTCGGAGGCCGAGGCCGTCGAGGAGACGCTCCGGATGCTCGAGGTCTACCGTCGGATCATGGAGGACTGCCTCGCCCTGCCGGTCGTCGAGGGCGAAAAGACCGCCGGGGAACGCTTCCCGGGCGCCGTCAACACGTATACCTGCGAGACGATGGTGCGCGATGCGAAGGCTCTCCAGGCCGGAACGAGCCACTTCCTCGGGCAGAACTTCGCGCGCGCGTTCAACATCCAGTTCCAGAACCAGGCCGGGGCGCTCGAGTACGCGTGGACAACGAGCTGGGGCGTTTCGACGCGCCTGATCGGAGCCGTCATCATGACGCACTCCGACGACGACGGCCTCGTCCTGCCGCCGCGCATCGCGCCCGTCAAGACGGTCATTCTCCCGATAGGGACCGACGAGGCCGCACTCACCGGCCGCATCCTGCCGAAGGCGGAGGAGATCGCGGGCGATCTCCGGAGGGTTCTCGGAGGCACGGCCGTGACGCTCGACCGACAGTTCCACATGCGCCCCGCGGACAGGTTCTTTTTCCACCTGCAGCGTGGGGTTCCCCTCCGGCTCGAACTCGGGCAGAAGGATTACGCGAAGGGAAACGTCCGTTTCGTACGTCGCGATACAGGAGAAAAGGGAGACATCCCGTTCGAGGCCGTCCCGAGGGTCGTTCCCGAACTTCTCGACCGGATTCAGAAAGATCTTCACGCGAACGCGAAGGCATTCAGGCTCGCGAACACGGTCCGCGTATCGTCCTGGGACGAATTCCGATCGGTCATCGAGGAACGCGGCGGCTTCGTTGAGGCCTATTTCGCCGGAAGCGTCGAAGACGAGAGGCACATCAAGGAAGAGACCGGGGCGACGCCGCGGTGTTTCCCGCTCTCGGACGACAGCCGCGGTCGCTGCTTCCTGACGGGGCGCGACGGCGCCAGGCTCGCGGTCTTCGCGAAGGCGTACTGATCTTTTTTTCATCTGAGATAAAGGAGCTGGCATCATGACGTATCGTATCTTCAGCGGAATGCGCCCGACGGGAAAGCTGCATCTGGGACACATGGCGGGGGCGCTGACGAACTGGATCAAACTCCAGAACGACAGCGACTATGAGTGCTTTTACGGTATCGTGGACTGGCACGCGATGATGTCGGATTACGCCGATATGGGCAAGCTCCGCGACAACTGCCGCGAAGTGCTTCTCGACTGGCTTTCCGTGGGGCTCGACCCCGAGAAGAGCACGATATTCCTCCAGTCGCACGTCCCGCAGCACGCGGAAATCCACCTCGCGCTCTCGATGATCACGCCGCTCGGATGGCTCGAGAGATGCCCGACGTACAAGGACCAGATCCTGAACATCCAGAATAAGGACCTCTCGACATACGCGTTCCTCGGATACCCCGTCCTCATGGCCGGCGACATCCTTCTCTACAAATCGACGAAGGTCCCGGTCGGCGAGGATCAGAGCGCGCACCTCGAGATCACGCGCGAGATCGCGCGCCGTTTCAACAATTTCTACGGTCCCGTCTTCCCCGAGCCGGATATCATGCTGACGCCGACGCCGAAAGTCCCGGGAACGGACGGACGAAAGATGAGCAAGTCCTACAACAACTCGATCAACATTTCCGACACGAAGGACGTCCTCTGGAGCAAGCTCAGCACGATGATCACCGATCCCGCGCGCATCCGGAAGTCCGATCCGGGCGATCCGGACAAGTGCCCGGTCTGGGACATCCAGAAGGTCTTCAACGGAGACGCGGCACAGAAGGCCGAACTCGCCGAGGGATGCAGGAAAGCGGCCATCGGATGCATCGACTGCAAGAAGGCGCTGCTCGCGCACGTTGTCCGGATCCTCGAACCCGCGTGGGAGAAACGGGCGTATTACGAGAAGAACGACGCCGTGCTGCGCGATATCGTCATCCACGGTGCGGAAAAGGCGAAAATTGTCGCGAAACGGACGATGGACGAAGTTCTCGCGGCCATCAACCTCGTCCCGCGAGGCTGATCCGGAGCCGCTCCTGAAACGTCGTTGCCGCTCCGTCCCGGAGGAAGTCCGGGACGGAGCGTTTTTTTCTGCTTCGGAACGGCGTCAGGCGGACGGGCGGTCGGCGAACGCCCTGAGTTCGGATTCGACCTCCGTGCGGCTCGTCATCGTCAGCACGTGCTCTGCGAGAACCGCGCATTCGGACATGTCGAGCGACCGGATCGTCTTCCGGACCGAAGGGATTCGAGGCGCCGACATCGATAACTCGCGAAAGCCCATCCCCAGAAGTAGCGGTGTCGCGAGCGGATCGCCGCCCATTTCGCCGCAGACGTCCGCGGGGATGCCGGCGGATGTCGCGGCCGAAGCGATCATCGCGAGGAGCCGCAGGACGGCGGGATGAAACGGACTGGAAAGATGGGCGACGTCGGAGTTTCCCCGGTCGCACGCGAGCGTGTACTGCGTGAGGTCGTTCGTCCCGACGGAGAGGAACGACGCCTCTTTTGCGAGTGAGTGAGCCAGGAGCGCGCTCGACGGGACCTCGACCATCGCTCCGATTTTTTCGGGGAAAGCGAATGGGACCCCTTCCCGTTCGAGGGCGCACGCGCATTCTTCGAGAAGGGCTTTTGCCGCGACGAGTTCCGAGAGATCGGTGATCATCGGAAACATCACCCACAGGTGCCCCGACGGTGCGGACCGGAGCAAGGCGCGAAGCTGCGTCCGGAAGACCTCCTGGCGCGCGAGGCAGAGGCGGATCGCCCTGAGGCCGAGAAAGGGGTTGTCCTCCCGTCCGTTTCCGAGGAATGGGATTTCCTTGTCGCCGCCGGCGTCGAGCGTTCTGATGACGACCGTATGCGGCGACGTGGCGGCGAGCGCGGCCATGTAGGCCGCGACGTGATCGTCTTCCGACGGCGGGACATTCCGCCCGAGGAACAGAAATTCCGTCCGGAAGAGCCCGACGCCCTCGGCCCCTCTTTCGAGAGCCGCCTGCACCTCTTCCGGACAGCCGATGTTCGCCATGAGCCGAATCTTGCATCCATCCTTCGTGACGACGGGAGCGGAGATCTCGTCCCGTTCCCATACGATTTCGGCGATTCGCGTGCGGGAGACGGCCTCAATGGTCGCCTCCCCGGGATCGATCACAAGCTCTCCGCGGGAACCGTCGATGATCGCGACATCGCCCTTCCGGACCATCCCCGTCAGACCTGCGATTCCCGTGATCATCGGAATGCCCTTGGCCCCGGCGAGGATCGCCGCGTGCCCCGTGGCTCCGCACCGTTCGGCGGCGATCCCCGCGACGACGCTCGGATCGATCGCTGCGACCTGCGATGGCAACAGATCATTCGCGACCACTATACGGGGGGTATCCCAGGAGACGTCAAACGGGGCCTTCCCCCTGATCGCGCACAGAAGTCGGAAACCGACATCTTCGATATCGGAGCTTCGTTCGCTCAGATAGGGGTCCGGGATGGAACGGAACTGTTCCGCGATAGATCGGGCCGTGCGAACGACCGCGTTTTCGGCGCACGTCCCCGAGCGGATCTCGCGTTCGATCCCGCCGACGAACTCTGGGTCCCGGAGCATCATGACATGGACGTCGGCGATGTCGGCTTCGGGAGATCCGGCCGTCGACGGGACGGACGAACGGATTTCCCGCTCCGTTGCGTCTGCGGCGTCGCGGAAGCGTTTCAGGTTTTCTTCGATGCCGAACGTGCCGTTATCCGGTGTCTCTTCGAATGAGACCGTTCCGAACGGCTCGACGGGAGCGACGGCGAGACCGGAAACAACAGGCGTTCCGAAAATGCGTCGTTCCATTCAATCACCTCCGAAAAATCAATGGGACTAAAAAAATATTGACAACGTTCACTATAGCAAATAAAATCGTCTTCGTCGACGGCATTTTTCTGAGACGATAGAATTGTACTCTGATCGCTCTTGACCTATCCGGAGAGGGGCGGGTTTGGTGCATTCGGATTATTGCTATGTCGGCAAGAGAGTCAGGCAAGAACGTCAGAAATACCAGATTAGCCTCAACGAGCTCGCGGATGCCACCGGAATCTCGGCGTCGTATCTCAGCCTGCTCGAGAACGGGAAAACCGTTCCTTCCATCAAAGTACTCGACAAGATCTGCAACTTCTTCTCCGTTCACATTTCCGTGCTTTTCCAGGAGGACGACGACCTCGGCGAGGCGTTTTTCTTCCCGCGCGACCGTCAGGTCGAGGTCGACGTTCCGAACGACCGTATCCTCCGCTTTCTGCTCCCGCGGGGGAACTGCCGGATCGAGCCCGTCCACATGACGCTGCAGCCGAGGGAGCGGCGGAACGAATGGACCGTCCACCAAGGAACCGAGTTCGGATATGTCATCCGCGGCGTCCTCGAGGTCAGCCTCGAGGGGCACGATGCGATCCGTTGCAGCGAGGGAGATTCCGTCATCTACAACTCGTCGATCAAGCACTACTGGCAGAACCTGGGAGATTCCGTCGCGGAGGTCTTCCTCGTCGCGTTCCCGCGGATCGATTTCCGAGGGGAGCTTCAGGGGGCGCTCCGCACCTAACGGGAAAAGGAGGCAGGGAGAATGCAAAAGATCATGAATCAGCCCGACATGGCGGTACCGGAGATGCTCGCCGGAATGGCGAAAGCCCACGCCGGCATCATCGAAGTCCTGCCCGGTACGCAGGCGGTCGTCAGGGCCGACGCGCCGGTCCGGGGTAAGGTAGCTCTGATCACGGGAGGCGGAAGCGGGCACGAACCGGCTCACGGAGGATTCGTCGGAAAGGGGATGCTCGACGCGGCGCTCGCGGGCGCGGTCTTCTGTTCGCCGCCGCTCGACGACGCGATCGCGTCCCTCGAGCGCGTGAATGGCGGGGCGGGAGTCCTGTTTATCATCAAGAACTACACGGGCGACATTCTGCTGTTCGACATGGCCGAAGAGGAGGCCGCGGACAGGGGAATTCCGGTCCGAAAGGTGCTCGTCACCGACGACGTCGCGGTCGACAACCGCGAAGGGACGACGGGACGCCGCGGCGTCGCGGGAACGGTCCTCGTCCACAAGATCGCGGGCGCCATGGCGGACCGGGGAGATCGGAAGAGCACACGTCTGAACTCCAGTCACGTGGCCTTATC